>NZ_JACAXD010000058.1:0-3271 GCF_013391485.1 Acinetobacter sp. SwsAc5 | reverse complement strand
GATGTGAAAATGTTGGTTGACTCATTGAGTTATCAATATTTGGTCGGTTCAGTGGTGGATTATATTGAAGGTTTAGAAGGTTCACGTTTCATCGTGCAAAACCCAAATGCAACAACGACCTGTGGTTGTGGTTCATCTTTCTCGATCTAAGCCTGATCTGATTAAAAAAGCCCTCATGATGAGGGCTTTTTTATGTGCAATCATTCACTTTCAATCGAGTTTAATTGCATCGAGTAAGTCAAAAATAATCGTGGTGACATCTTGGCTTAAGTCACGGTTATTAAAAACTTCATAGGCAGTAATGGTGACATCGGTGTCACTCGGTAACAGTTTCTGTTCTTCTTCGATCAAGTCATTGATCGGTAAAAGCGTCTGTTTCACTTCCAGATGTAAAACATCCTTAAACTCTAAATTTTCATCTTCAAGTTCTAACAGCTGCTCGTTAAAATAGGGCAATAGAATAGAATGGAGATAAGGTTGAATCTCAACAATATCAAAGATTTCGATATCACGAGTTTCTTCAATCGTACTGATGTGGTCATTTACTTCGATTAAGATATGGTAGTAACTCACATTCGTCTCCAAAGCTTCTAGTGGATATTCAATTATTTACAATAACACGAACCCGAGTCAAGATGTGCTGTGATTGTATTTCATACACATATTAAAATTAGGGGATTTTTTTAGCAATTCATCATTTCAACGGGCATTAAACAATGCAATATCGGCACTTTGTAAACGGAAATGCTGCATATCTTGCTCTTCTAGCATTGGGTACATCAGGGCTTTCGGATCATTATGATGTTTCATGCCGAGGGCATGGCCAAATTCATGCGCTAAAGTCAGACGTAAGTCTTCTTTGGACTCAAACTCATAAATATGAATTTCACGCCCATTGAACAGTCCTTTATCAAATAGACGGGGTTGGAAGCGTTGGTTGAATTGGTCAATAGCCAGATTATGGCCTTGATCTAAGCGGTTCAGTTCATCTACCTTTTGATTGTAGGCATTCACTTGCAGGTTAAAGCTGGCAATTTGTTGGTCTAAAGCGTGTTGCTGTTGACGCAGCTGCACCAAACTCTGTTGTACGGCCGCTTGCTGCGAAGCAGGGATTCCGCCGTGCTGGTTATACTGGCGGATCATGGCATTATAGTTTTGGCTAAGGTCTTGTAGACTCTGTTTTTGCACATCTAAGGCCCCTGAGTGACGTGCCAAATTTTGTTGCATGGCTTTGAGTTCAGTATTTTTTTGACTCAGCCCGTGTTCATTTTGTGTCAGTTTAGACAGTTGATCGCGGCGTTGTACCGACTCATCTTGACGCTGGTCATAAATGAGTCGAATACTGAGCCGAGCATTGGGGTCATAGACAAAGTAGTCTTGGCCCAAACCTTGTTTCCAAATATCCGTGGCTTGCTGGCTAATGTACTTTAACTCATGTTCACTAAGACTAAAACGTGGATCGACTTCCGCAATACGATAGCGAATACGCTGATCGAAAGGATGGGTGAGCCGATCCAGCAGTGGATTGAGACGCAGCTGGGGCTGTTGCATATTTTGATACAGAATCAACCCTAAAAAGCCCAGCAAAGCAAACAAAAGACTTTGACGCATATTTCATTCATATATCTTTATTTTTAGCTACTTTAGCGTAAAAAATACCTTTGCAACATAAAAAATGCGTTTTCTCTGTGGGCTTAAATTATCCCCAGTGCTGTCAGACTTTGTTTGACCAGTTGCTCACGCACGCTGGCGGAAATCCCTGTTTTCATATGCATATTCAAAGCAAAATACACTTTTTCACCTGTTGCTGTTTCGACCCAGCCTGTCCACCAGCCCACTTGCGGTTCTAGGTCCATACCCCAGCCTGATTTTGCATAGAGTTTATAATTTGGTTTTTGTTCAATCAGCAGCATGTCTTGTACGGTATGTTGCACATCGGGTTTAAAAGCGAGTTGTGTATTGGCCAGCTTCTCTACAAAAAGGACTTCTTGAACAGGCGTAATTTGCAGTGGACCGACTAACCAAAAGTTATCGACAACGGTGCCAATCTGTTGATTGCCATATCCAATGCGCTGTACTTCTTTTTTCATTAGATCTAGGCCAATGCGCCGTGCTAGCTCCTGATAAACGGGAACGGCAGATGCTTGCATGGCTTGCCCTAAAGTCATGTCTTTTTCCCAAGCAGGGAAGCTGCGCTTTTGACCATCCCATTTAAACACCTCGGTGTTGGTTGCTTTACCATGTTCTAGTCCGATTAAGGCATTCAGCATTTTAAAGGTAGAGGCAGGTACATAGGGTGTCTGAGCACGGCTCAAGTCATTGCCGTAGCTGTGTAAGCCATGCTTATCCTTTATGACAATCACCCCCGTGGTTTGGAGTTGATTGAAGGCCTGATGGATCTGCTGCTGCACACTTTGTTGCTGTTGGTTTTTAGCTGTTTCTACGGAGGGGCTTATTGTGGTACATGCGGAACCGAAGGTTGTAATGAGGGCGATGAGGCCCAATTGTAAATTTTTCATTGAAGGCTGAGATCTAAATTTTTTATCAGCCTAATGTAAAAGTGGAACGTGAAACAACAATATTTAGGTAATAAAAAACCGCGCTTTCGCGCGGTTTTTATTAAAGAGACAAATTATTTTTTGTCATCTTTTACTTCAGTGAACTCAGCATCTACAACGCCATCGTCAGCTTTTTGTTGTTGACCAGCGTCACCACCAAATGCATTCGGGTCGAAACCTTCAGCACCGCCTTGGCCTTGCGCAGCTTCATAAGCACGTTGCGTGATCGGCATGATGATGTTTTGAAGCGCTTCAGTTTTCGCTTTGATGTCTTCTACATCATTTTCTTTAGTCGAAGTTTCAAGCTCAGCGACTGCAGTTTCAACAGCAGTTTTTTCATCGCTTGTTACTTGCTCGCCTAGATCTTTTACTGCTTTTTGAGCAGAAGATACCAATGCATCCGCTTCGTTACGTGCTTTCGCAAGTTCTTCGAACTTGCGGTCTTCTTCAGCATTCGCTTCAGCATCTTTGATCATTGCTTCGATTTCAGCATCAGACAAACCTGAGTTTGCTTTAATCTGGATTGATTGCTCTTTACCAGTGCTCTTATCTTTAGCCGATACTTTTAAGATACCGTCAGCGTTGATGTCGAACGATACTTCAATTTGTGGCACACCACGTGGAGCAGGTGGAATGTCGCCCAATTGGAAGTTACCTAACAATTTGTTTTGCTGTGCCATTTTACGTTCACCTTGGAACACAGAAATGTCTAC
>NZ_JACAXD010000057.1:0-3628 GCF_013391485.1 Acinetobacter sp. SwsAc5 | reverse complement strand
CAACTGTTTGGGTGTTGTATAGTCAAGCCTCACGAGCAATTAGTATTGGTCAGCTTCACATATCGCTATGCTTCCACATCCAACCTATCAACGTCGTAGTCTTCAACGGCTCTTTAGGAGGCATAAAGCCTCGGGGAAATCTTATCTTGAGGTAGGCTTCCCGCTTAGATGCTTTCAGCGGTTATCCCTTCCGAACATAGCTACCCGGCGATGCGACTGGCGTCACAACCGGTACACCAGAGGTTCGTCCACTCTGGTCCTCTCGTACTAGGAGCAGATCCTCTCAAATTTCCAGCGCCCACGGTAGATAGGGACCGAACTGTCTCACGACGTTCTAAACCCAGCTCGCGTACCTCTTTAAATGGCGAACAGCCATACCCTTGGGACCTGCTTCAGCCCCAGGATGAGATGAGCCGACATCGAGGTGCCAAACACCGCCGTCGATATGAACTCTTGGGCGGTATCAGCCTGTTATCCCCAGAGTACCTTTTATCCGTTGAGCGATGGCCCTTCCATACAGAACCACCGGATCACTAAGACCTACTTTCGTACCTGCTCGACTTGTGGGTCTCGCAGTTAAGCGCGCTTTTGCCTTTATACTCTACGCGTGATTTCCGACCACGCTGAGCGCACCTTCGTACTCCTCCGTTACTCTTTAGGAGGAGACCGCCCCAGTCAAACTACCCACCAGACATGGTCCTCGTCCCGGATAACGGGACAGAGTTAGAACCTCAACATTACCAGGGTGGTATTTCAAGGACGGCTCCACTCGGACTAGCGTCCAAGTTTCAAAGCCTCCCACCTATCCTACACAAGTAAGGTCAAAGTTCAATGTCAAGCTGCAGTAAAGGTTCACGGGGTCTTTCCGTCTAGCCGCGGGTACACCGCATCTTCACGGCGAATTCGATTTCACTGAGCCTCTGCTGGAGACAGCGCCGCCATCATTATGCCATTCGTGCAGGTCGGAACTTACCCGACAAGGAATTTCGCTACCTTAGGACCGTTATAGTTACGGCCGCCGTTTACTGGGGCTTCGATCAAGAGCTTCGCTTACGCTAACCCCATCAATTAACCTTCCAGCACCGGGCAGGCATCACACCCTATACGTCCACTTTCGTGTTTGCAGAGTGCTATGTTTTTAATAAACAGTTGCAGCGGCCTGGTTTCTGAGGCTGTCGACAGCTCAAGGAGCGAGTCCTATCACCATCAACAGCGTACCTTCTCCCGAAGTTACGGTACCATTTTGCCTAGTTCCTTCAGCAGAGTTCTCTCAAGCGCTTTGGTCTACTCGACCTGACCACCTGTGTCGGTTTCGGGTACGATTCCAGTGTAACTGAAGCTTAGAGACTTTTCCTGGAAGCAGGGTATCAGCCACTTCACTGTACAAGTACAGCTTGCTATCAGATCTCAGCATAGAGCACCCCGGATTTGCCTAAGATGCATGCCTACTTCCTTTCACCTGGACTACCAACGCCAGGCTGACTTAACCTTCTCCGTCCTCTCATCGCATTACACTGAAGTATTGGAATATTAACCAATTTCCCATCGACTACGCCTCTCGGCCTCGCCTTAGGGGTCGACTCACCCAGCCCCGATTAACGTTGGACTGGAACCCTTGGTCTTTCAGCGAACGGGTTTTTCACCCGTTTTGTCGTTACTCACGTCAGCATTCGCACTTCTGATACCTCCAGCAGACTTCTCAATCCACCTTCTTCGGCTTACAGAACGCTCCCCTACCACGTATACAATGTATACATCCGCAGCTTCGGCACATAGTTTTAGCCCCGTTACATCTTCCGCGCAGGCCGACTCGACTAGTGAGCTATTACGCTTTCTTTAAAGGGTGGCTGCTTCTAAGCCAACCTCCTAGCTGTCTATGCCTTCCCACATCGTTTCCCACTTAACTATGATTTTGGGGCCTTAGCTGGCGGTCTGGATTGTTTTCCTCTTGACTACGGACGTTAGCACCCGCAGTCTGTCTCCCGGATAGTACTCATTGGTATTCGGAGTTTGCATCGGTTTGGTAAGTCGGGATGACCCCCTAGCCGAAACAGTGCTCTACCCCCAATGGTATTCGTCCGAGGCGCTACCTAAATAGCTTTCGGGGAGAACCAGCTATCACCGAGTTTGATTAGCCTTTCACCCCTATCCACAAGTCATCCCCTGGCTTTTCAACGACAGTGGGTTCGGTCCTCCAGTTAGTGTTACCCAACCTTCAACCTGCTCATGGATAGATCACCCGGTTTCGGGTCTATACCCAGCAACTATACGCCCTATTAAGACTCGATTTCTCTACGGCTCCCCTATTCGGTTAACCTTGCTACTGAATATAAGTCGCTGACCCATTATACAAAAGGTACGCAGTCACCAAACAAGTTGGCTCCCACTGCTTGTATGCATGCGGTTTCAGGATCTATTTCACTCCCCTCACAGGGGTTCTTTTCGCCTTTCCCTCACGGTACTGGTTCACTATCGGTCAGTCAGGAGTATTTAGCCTTGGAGGATGGTCCCCCCATATTCAGACAAGGTTTCACGTGCCTCGCCCTACTCGTCATCATTATGTGTGCCCTTTCGTGTACAGGACTATCACCCACTATGGTTGCACTTCCCAGAGCATTCCACTAAAACACACATAACTTAATGGGCTTTTCCCCTTTCGCTCGCCGCTACTGAGGGAATCTCAATTGATTTCTTTTCCTACGGGTACTGAGATGTTTCACTTCCCCGCGTTCGCTTCGTATGACTATGTATTCATCATACGATACCTACCTTAAGGTAGGTGGGTTTCCCCATTCAGAAATCTCCGGATCAAAGGATATTTGCCGCCTCCCCGGAGCTTTTCGCAGGCTATCACGTCTTTCTTCGCCTCTGACTGCCAAGGCATCCACCACATGCACTTAATTACTTGACTATACAACCCCAAACAGTCGTTAACACTTACAAGTGAGTGTAACAACAGGCTTGCGCCCACAGTTTGTTGCTTTGTGCACTTAAGCACTGTACAGCTTCAATCTAAATTCATATACCAAAACGCTTGATTCAGTTAATTTGCTAGTTCTCATTTCAATTCGTAATTAAACCGTAACACCGAAGCATTACTGTCAATCTTGAATTAAATGAGTTGAACAATTTATTTCAGACTCAATTTTTGCCAATCTGTTAATGAATTAATGCGTCTTCGTCAGACCGCACTAAATACTGTGATATTTAAATCACAGAACTTAATAAGCTTATACTTACTAAATTCTGTAATCTTTAGCTTATACCCATACTCAATAAGTACGTGGTGGAGACTAGGAGAGTCGAACTCCTGACCTCCTGCGTGCAAAGCAGGCGCTCTACCAACTAAGCTAAGTCCCCAGCTTATCATCTGTGATTCGATATATCTTCAATTCCTGTAACTTGATTTATTCAATCTAGGTCAAAGTCATGGTGGGTCTGACAAGACTTGAACTTGTGACCCCACGCTTATCAAGCGTGTGCTCTAACCAACTGAGCTACAGACCCTCAGATACATCGTCATGAAGAACAACTTGTTGTGGATTCTTACCAATCGTCAATCTTTCGTTAAGGAGGTGATCCAGCCGCAGGTTCCCCTACGGCTACCTTGTTACGACTTCACCCCAGT
>NZ_JACAXD010000056.1:0-3728 GCF_013391485.1 Acinetobacter sp. SwsAc5 | reverse complement strand
GGTTGCCGACACATAAAGTGACTCAGATTGAAGAATTGCTACCACACCGCTGGAAACCGGAACCGAATTAAAAAATAGGCATGGGGTTCAGCGGACGCTTACGAATGGCTTATTCAAAACAGAGGTGATTGAATATTTAAAAGCGGATTGGCAAGGTTTAGCGGATGTACAACTTGCGACACTAAACTGGGTAGATTGGTTCAATAAAGAGCGTGTACACAGTGCACTGGGTTATGTATCACCTTTTGAGTTTGAAGCAATGTACTATGATAAGATTAACCCGTTAGGTCAGGTGGCCTAACTTAAATAAAAAAGTCTCCGACAAACCCAGTACGGTTCAATATCGTACGACCTATGGATATGCTACGAGAAACACTGCAAGAATATGAGGACTGGATTTTGCAACAAGTGCGAAATGGCATTAATTGAAATACCTCGATACGGACTAATGCCAGTCAGTTAAGAAATTGACTGGTATTCTCTTGGGTATTTCTGCGGTTTTCCCTTCATACCCCTAGGGCAACTTCTCACTCTTCTCTGAGGTAAAATGTAGTTCTTGGCTTTTCCAGTAAACTTTCAAAATGCTTGGGTAAATTACCTGCTGAATCCAATGAAGTGAATCTTAAAATATTCAGAATACTAATGGATGCAATATGAAAGCTGATTCTCAGAGGACTAACTTTTGCCCGTTGAGACATATATTTCATTTGATACTTTGGATGAAGTACAAGATTATGCAACAAATTGGCTGCGGCATTACAATCATGAAAGACCACACCAGGCCAACAAAGGAAGGCCTCCTCTAATGGCTGCTTAACCTCTACTTTTAACTTCGGTTATTTATGGGAGGATTACCTAGTTCGTATCTTAATTTGCTTAAACGCCTTGGTTAAAATCATTTTTACTTTCTAGACCTCTTAATTTTAAGAAAAAAGAGTATATAGTTACTTTATCAGCACAATATACTCCATTAATTCTTATTACCAATTAACATTTACTCGGCGATTTGGTGCTAAACATTCCACAGTTGAAGTAGATTTGCTTTGACCTTCACACTCTTTATAAATTCGGGTTGCTCCATTGGCATCGACTTTAATGTAATTCGGATCAATCCCCAGTTGAGCTAGCAAATAAGCCACAGTATTCGCACGCTGTGCAGATAAAACCTGGTTATAGTTAAAGTTACCCAATTTATCAGCATAACCCGTCACAGTAACCCGCTGGCTGCCGGACTGCTTAATGGCCTCTGCAATTTCTTCTACGCGGCTAAAGTCACGGTTAATCGCAGACTCATCATAACGGTCAAAGGCGAATAGTACGCTAGCTTGTGCAACTTGGGCATTCAGTCCTCCAACAACCAATGCATTTTTATCTACAGGTTGATTGTTGGCACCATATTGCGCCAAGCCTTGACAGGCTTCACCCTTCCAATAATATGCCTTGGCCAAGTAGTCTTTATCAAAATCGATACGTAACTGGCAGCGTTTGTATTGCTGGGTTTCAGGCACACGGATATCCAATACATAGTTCCATTCACGAACCCCAAACACGCCTTCGCTAAAATGTGGATGGCCCAAAATATAACGAATTTGGTCTTTGGTTAAGCCATTTTCCAGACGCAGTACCTGATCATATTCATAACGGTGAACTTGATCTAGGTAACTTTTTTTCACTTCTGGAAAATAAACGGACTCATCAGCCATCTGTAAATTAATCTGCTCTTTTGCATGTGTTAGACCACTCAGCACACCAGTTAAAAATACACAGCTTACAATTGTTTTTAATAAAGTTTTCATTGTCATCTCAATTCTTGATTAAATTTAAAAAACAAGTGGGAAAGAGCCATCATGCTCTTTCCCCACCATGCATTAATCAATTACACCACTGATACCAACACGTACACTTGGATCACCTGATGAACCGGCAGCAACACCACCAGTCAATGACCAGCGACCGTTATCCGCAGTTTTACGTAAAGTCAAACCAATTGCATTTTCACCGCCATGATAGGCAGCACCTGCCGCATAAGTGTATTTACCTGGAATGTACGGTGCATTTTCTAGTGCCATTGCCGCAGCAATACCTGCATTGGCTTTTTTCTCAACATCATCAATACGTTGATTTGTTGAGTAGAATGCTTGTTGTAACTGATCACCCAAATTTGTAATACGGTTACCCAATGCCTGATCGGCCTGATTGAGCGCACCTAATGCATCACCGACATTGTTATAAGAACCACCATTGACTTGATAATTTGGCGCATCAAAACTTTGCGTGATGTTGTTATAGCCAGCACCGCCGCCTAGGTATTGAGACAACTGCCCCATATTCACAGCATCGCTGTTTTGCACGCCATTACTGACATTACTCACTACTTTACTGCCTGCATCAATACCGGAAGCGGTCACAGATGGACCATTTTTAATGCTCAAGCCACTGCTATCAACAGTGGTATTGCCAGCAACCACCTTATCAGTCGTTACAGTACCTGCATTAATATCCTTCGCTGTAACACTGTTCAGCGTAATATCATCAGCTGTTGACACCGTATAGTTAGTACTGTCATCTGCATTAAAATTGCTCACAACTTTGATATTGCTGCCTTCAGTCACAGTCGATTTAGATTGAACTGCGGTTTTGTTTACTGCTGCAATAGCATCGTTAATATTGCTTTGACCTGTACCACCAATATTACTGAGATTTCCATTGGTGTCATAAGCACCAGCACCCATCATGTCGTGAATTTGACCACCATTCACAGCATCTTGAGAACCGACAGTAATTTTACCGTCAGCAACATTGGTCACTTTTTGTTTGCCCGCATCGATACCATTTTTAGTTACGCTTGGGCCACCCGCAATGGTTAAACCATTATTATCAATTTTGGTGTCTCCGGTCGTTACACTGCCAGTTGCACCCAAATCAATATCTTTGTTTAAATCGACAATAATGTTATTGCCCTGATTTGAAACTATGACATTGCCATCTTTATTACTGAAATCGACAGTATCGTTTGGCTTCACATTGTTTGCTGTACCGCCATTGGTACTGACATTCCAGCCTTTATTGGCATTATTGGCCACTTGATTGACTGATTTGATTGCATCATCAATAGTACTTTCACCAGTACCACCAATATTGGACATGCTGAGCAGGCCGCCGTTATTGGCTGCATTACCGCCTAAAATAGATGCGACATTACTTTGCGCTTGGTTCAACTGTTCTTCAGTCGCTGCACGGCCTTGAGATGCAAAATCACCACTTCCAAGTGTCTTATTACTCAAACCAGTCAATGTACCTTTCACTGAATCTAGCACCAGTGTGTTAGTACCTTTTACAGTCAATTTACCTGCTTCAAGACTACTACTGCTCAACGTATTTCCAGTTGCATTCATTTCAGCTACAAATAAACCCGTATTACTTAATGATGCAGATTTTTTTCCATCCTTGTCTTGTGTAATTATGCCTGTTGCACTCAGAATAGATGTATTACCTAATATATCTGTCGATGTCACACTGTCAAATACCACATCTTTCTTCGTTGCTACAGTGACCTTATTCCCTGCCTGCTCAACCGCAATGTTGTCACCAGCGATAAACGTTACAGTTTCATCTGGCGTAATCTGTTCAACTGAACTACCTGCCACTGCACCCGTACCAGTTTTATCTGTCGTCAGTTTCCAGCCAGTATTCGCTATCGCTTTTACTGCATCAAGCTGACCACCATT
>NZ_JACAXD010000055.1:0-3883 GCF_013391485.1 Acinetobacter sp. SwsAc5 | reverse complement strand
TTTTCTTTCTTGAACTAAGATTCAATAACTTAACTAATTTCTATTTCAATCATAAAATATGATATGTTGACCTTAAGAATAATTCATAAACTTTACTATGTTTGCTTTAAAAACAATTCATTTAGAAAAGAAAGTCTCAAACGAAAATCAAATTATTCTTTTATTTGATTTAGATTCATTCTGTCCATGTATGTACCCTATGCTGTACACCATGAAATTTCTTAGATTTCAAAGTATCTCTACGCAGCATGCAGATTTAATCGCAATAAAATTTTGGTATGAATTTTGGTTTGAAAAGTTTGCCACGTCCTTTTGTGAGTCGTTCTATTCGACATCCTATAATTTTGAGATCATTCAATGTGAAATTGATAATTTCATTGTTTACTTAGAAAATAATAAAAAACTTGAAAGTAATCTTATACGGCTAAGCAATTCAGAACATATTAATTACACAACAATTGGTCATAGAGTTAGATCCTTCTTAAAGTTTTACAACTTCTTGATTAATGAATACTTAAGCATGCAATCACAGCCACAACTTACGTTGAAGGAAATTCAAAAAATTAAAGAAAACTTGAATAAATATATGACAATAAAGAAAAAAATTATAAATAATTTTTCAAAAGCCAATAAGACAATTAAAAGTGAGATAAATCATAATTTTAAGAGCATGAATCAGGAAATGATTAAAGGATTGTATTCAGTCATTTCACCAAGTAACTCTAATAAATACAATGAATTAAATCCTTTTAGATCTAAAAATGTACAACTCAGAAACTTTCTGATCATACATCTCATGCTCAACTATGGTCTTAGAATTGGTGAGCTTATGCTACTAACAACCAACTCTATTAAAAAATCAATTCAGAATCATAGTTTTAGTTTAATTATTACAAATACAGATGATGAGTTCGATGATCGATCAAAAAAGCCAAAAATCAAAAATGAATATTCGTACCGAGTAATTAAACTGCAGGAACGAGACTACAGAATTCTTCAAATCTATATAAATGAAATCCGAAAAGAAATTCCTTCACATATCTTATTTACATCCTTAAAGCCTCCCTATTCTGCTTTAAGTTTTCTAATAAAAGATCTAAATACGTATCTTTCATCAATTGAGATTCATTGTTATTCAATATATTGTAGGTTGAAAGTATCAAATGTGAAAGTTGAGGATCAGAACGTAGGGTTGATTCGATAGCAAGTTCGATAGGCTCATTAAATATTCCTTCATAGCTTTTTTTTAACCATGCTGGATCTAAATGCATCATTTTATAAGTGAAGCCGAGAGGATCTGGTGCATTACCATCATGAACTTCTTCAGGTTCAAGCATGAAAGTTTGACCTTGATAGCTATCAATAATTTTTTTTCTACAATTGAATTGTTGATGTCCTAACTCTGTTACCCCTATAAGATAACTTGAGTGTAGATGAGGATCGTATGCAAAGCCTTTGAAGTGGGCATGAATTAGTTCTATACCTGTAGACTTATCCTGTGTGACATTGACCCAATTGCTCATATTTACTTAATTAGTCCTAATGGATTTAGCTTATCAAAAATTATCTAATGAAGAAATTCTAAAATTAACATAATACACCTTATACAAAATGCCCTTGTAAGCCCTTAATCAAGGGCATTTTTAGTCTCTACTTAACATAAAATTTTGGTGGTGCTTCAAAAAGTATGCTGCCTTTAAATGAAGCCATTATTGATGTAAAAGAAAAGAAGGCTAAATCAAAAGCTTTAAAATGGTTTTCAAGCTTTTTTGAAAAATTACAGCTTCTTCTGAAGCTACGCCTAATTCTATGCCTTATTTTGCAATTATTGCCTTCAATACCTACAGTAAAAAATTTACCAATACTTTGCTTACCATTTTTAAAAGCAGTGATGAAACTGTCCCAATGATCACTTGCAATTCGGGTGTAGTGAATATCTAATTGTTTAAGCTTTGTCTTCAATTGTTAGACTGTAGCTAAATCTCGTTTACCCCAAACATAAGCAACAATTTCACCTGTTTCTCGATGATAGGCGTAAATAAGCCATTGTTTATTCTTTTTATTTCCAACAAAATTCCAGAACTCATCTACTTCGAGAGATTCATAATGACTTTGCTGAGGCTGAATTTCATAGGTTGATTCAGTTAAAGTACGTAAAACTTTACCGATACTGATGCGCTCAACTTCAGCAATATCTCGTATACCGCTGCCTCTGACCATCAACTGTAATATTTTACGAGTAATACCTGACTTACATCCTAGATAGCTCAGTGCATGATCACCAATAAACTGACGTTTACAGTCTTTGCACTGATAGTTTTGTTTCCCATCTACTTTGATACCATTTTTCTTTATACTATCACTGAGGCAGGTTGGACATTTGATTGCTAGAGTTATTTGCATTTCTCTATTTTATCAAAATCCAATCGGCTTTTTCTTCAGCATACTTTTTGAAACACTACCAAAAATAGATTAACCTCAAACTTCTAATTCTTATAAATAATGAAAAACACCCAACTTATCTAGCACATCTAAAGACAATTGTTTACGTAGAGCAATATCATCACCAGCTTTCATTTGCATATTTAAAGCAAATGCCACCACTTGCCCATCTGCCTTTTCAACAAAACCCACATACCAACCCACTTGCGGGTCTACAGCCATTCCCCAGCCACTTTTAGCATATAGACGATTCTCCCCTCTGCGCTCTACATACAACATCTCTTTCACTTGTTGCTGAACTTCAGGTTTAAAAGGCAATTGCCCTTGGGCTAAATCATACACAAACTTTACTTCTTGTATAGGTGTAATTGTCAAAGGCCCTTTCAACCAAAATTGATCAACTTCCGTGCCTATTTGCATATTGCCATAACCAATACGTTGCAATTCACTTTGCATTAAGCTTGGACCAATACGACGTGCCAATTCTTGATATACAGGCACTGTAGATGCTTGCATGGCTTCGCCCAAAGTAAAATCTTTGTCCCATGCTTTAAAAAAACGTGGCTTTCCATCCCACTTAAATATTTCTGTAGATGTTGCTTTATGATTTTCTAAACCAATTAGTGCATTGGCAATTTTAAATGTAGATGCAGGAATATAAGCTGTTTTTGCTCGGTCTAAATGCGTGCCATATTTTTTAATATTTTGACCATCATATGTGACAAACACAGCATCAGCTGAGATTTCATTAAAAAGCGCTTGAACATTCTGATCGATGATTGAGTTATTCACTTGTGGAATTGTACTTGTTTTTGCTCGACTCATACTATGCTCAGCACAAGCCCCAATACTTATGCTTAAGCAAACTAAACTCAATATTTTTAATAATTTCATGATATACAACTTTAAAATTTGGTAGTGTTTCAAAAAGTATGCTGAAGAAAAAGCCGATTGGATTTTGATAAAATAGAGAAATGCAAATAACTCTAGCAATCAAATGTCCAACCTGCCTCAGTGATAGTATAAAGAAAAATGGTATCAAAGTAGATGGGAAACAAAACTATCAGTGCAAAGACTGTAAACGTCAGTTTATTGGTGATCATGCACTGAGCTATCTAGGATGTAAGTCAGGTATTACTCGTAAAATATTACAGTTGATGGTCAGAGGCAGCGGTATACGAGATATTGCTGAAGTTGAGCGCATCAGTATCGGTAAAGTTTTACGTACTTTAACTGAATCAACCTATGAAATTCAGCCTCAGCAAAGTCATTATGAATCTCTCGAAGTAGATGAGTTCTGGAATTTTGTTGGAAATAAAAAGAATAAACAATGGCTTATTTTTGTTCAAAAGTCATATTTTACCTCGGAGAAACCGGACATTTTTATTGGTGAGAATATAGACACTTTAAATGGGTTCTAACACTCTCGTTTCGTATAACA
>NZ_JACAXD010000054.1:0-3907 GCF_013391485.1 Acinetobacter sp. SwsAc5 | reverse complement strand
TCGCAACATCTCCACGTTCAACCCAAACCACTGTTAATAGTCTACCACGATTGCTTAAACCGACTGATATTAGTCGTTGTTCATCATAGTGTCCTACATCCTCAAAAGAGATCAATGCAGGATCAAGGAAAATACTACAGACCTCCTCGAACGTAATTTCTCGCCCTCGATAGACTAAATCCATTTTTTGGTCATGCCATTCAAATAACAAGCCGTAATATTCAATTAATGGCATGATTACCTCTTTTCCTCTCGTGAAATAAAAAATATGCCTATTATTTTGGGTCTATGACACAAAAATCGCCATTTTTTCCATATCCGCACTGCTTTTTCATCACACGAACACACGGTTTAGATTCCTCTCCAACAGTACAGCTTCCAATATCAAACTGGATACCTTGCTGTCTTAAGCTCTCGATCTGAGGGATATTTTCTAAAGGTTTGATATAAACACTGAATAACCAAATGATGCCAAGCATCAGAATGGCGAAAATGCCTAAAATGATGGTGATGATTTTCCATGAAAATTGATCACTGGTTGATTCAATCGAGTTTTTTAAATGTCCAAGTGCCTTAGCGGTCTTGATAAGCTCTGCTGTACCCTCCTGTAAGCCCGTATTTAGCGATTTTGATACAGTGCTATGGGTTTGCCCTGCGATGACCTTCTGAATGCGTTCTTCGGTGATTTGAAGCTCTTTAACAGCCTGATTGACTAGGTTCTGCTGTTGTTCTGCAACTGCCATCAGTGCATATAACTTTTTTTCCTCAGGTGTCATCGGCTCATCCCTCTAAACTTCATTGTTTTCTGTTGCTCTCGTTCTAATTTCTGCTGTTCTTTGTACTGCTGTAAGGCAAGCTGTTTAAAGCTGTCAAAATCAGCCTTAAAACTCTCAATGCCCTGTTTAATTTCTTTGTCTGAAATAGGGCTGTTTTTGAGTTCTTTCAGGTCTTTTTTCGGGTCGCCTAAGTCTAGTCGCTCAAGCTCTTTATAGGCTGTACGTGACTGTTGCAAGGCTTCCCTGATTTCAGGATCTTTGGCTTGGCTTGGTAATAGTTTCTTTTCGGGTTCTTTGTCTATGCCTTGCTCTTTATAGCTTCGCATATCAATACGGCTGTCAATTTGGTGTTTTTCTAAATGGCTGTTGCATAAATCCGCCCACCTTTGGCGTAGGTCTTTAATATCAGTTTTTCGTTCCTGGTAACTCTTACCGGTATTGTCTTTTTTAGCTCCGCCACGTTCAGGATTTTTGCTGTTATAGCGTTTGAAATATTGCTCTGGATCTCGTTCGATTCCATCTTGCAGACGTTCATTAAACATGAGATGCACGTGGGGCTGATCGTTGCCGTCCATTGCTTTAGGGTTATGAATCGCAAACTGATATGGATATTTTGAGCCGATCTCGGACTGAATGAAGTCCTCAACCAGTTCTAGACGTTGCTCGGCATTCATCTCTCTAGGCAGGGCAATTTCATATTCTCGATAGGTACTGCCATTTTTGCGCTCGTAAAGGTCGGCTGCCTCCCAAAAGGTAATGGGATTATGTTCAGCCCATTTCGGCATATTCCCATAGGCACTATGTTCAAGGTCAGTTTCTGCCTGTTCCTGTTTCAGCTTCTTTTCTTCATCCCGATCAATATATTCGGCATGCGGTGCTGCTTTTCCTGCTTTACCAACTTTGACACTCAATCGAGCAATTGCCATTAGGTCTTATCCTGTTCCTTTTTTCGGTTACGTTCTTTCTTAAATGCTCTTTGATCAAGTATCGAAGCCCACATCATAATGATGATAATTAGCGGTGCTGCGATCACGCCAAAAGTAATATCTTTGATTTTTCCCAGTACCTGTTTTAGTTGCATGCTGTTGCTCCTAGCTTTGGTACTTCTTTTTTCCATTCAATTTTCAATTGAATGAAAAAAAGAAGTTTCAGGGTTTTAGGGATGAAGTCCCTAACGTGCTTAGGTTTCTCAATGAAATTGAGAAACGTCTAAGCGCGCCATCAAATTTTTGATGGAAGTGCAGGCGACAATCTCTAGAACGACTTTAACAAAATTACGTTACTCGAACGTAAATATTTTGTTATCGTTCTTTGAGTATTGAGCCTGTACTTTTGCGGTATCTGAATTAATGGAACTGAATATGAATAATGATTGGCTGTCTGAAAAAATCACCTATATTTCTGCTTTAAAAAATCCGAGTGATGCTCAAAAACTTTTACTTGAATTAGCCAAAATTCAGTACAGAACACCCGACCAAGAGAAAAAGATCAATGCCTTGATCAAAGCTGAAAAAGCCATAGATCGAGCAAATAAGCAAAAAGTTGCAGTTAGAAAATTACTGAATGCAGAAAAGGAAGCTGAACGAAAAGCTCGTACACGGCACCTCATCCAATTAGGCGCACTTTTTGAGATTGCAAACTTAGATCAGCGTGACCCAGCCGAATTGCTTGGGGTTCTACTTAAAACTGCTGAAATCGACCCAAATGACATGAAATGGCAAATCTGGAAAGAGTTAGGCCAAGAAACACTAAATCATCGTAAAAAAGAAAAAATATGACAGAATCATTCAAAAACAATATATTGATTAATATAATTTTATTAACGATATATTTAAGAAAATATGACTTCTGAAACAGTAGCTTTAAAATTTAAAATTGCTTATCAAAATGGTGTCGCTGACCAACATCATCTTGATATGTATGATGCCGCAATTTCTTATTTAGGTTTTTCAAAAGCATTAAACATTACAGTCGGTGCCATACTTAATAAGCAAGTTAAGGTGAAAGGTAATCATAGTGGAGGTATTAGAGTTTATTTAGAAACATCAAAAAAAGGCAGTTTCGAGCAACTTATTACTGTGGCTTTTGAAAACCCATTAGTTGCAGGAATTACAACTTCTGCTCTTTGGGAAGGCATTAAATATGTATGGGGTTCTCTTTTGAACCAAGTTCAAGCAGTACCTAATAAACAAATTATGGATAGAATTGAGCCAATATTTGATGAGCTATTACAAGCTATTGAAACACCATTACAAGAAGCTCATCGCCCTATAGTAAATGATGACAAAATTAAAGTAGATTTAACCTGTGGGCGTAAGAAAGATGCAATTACTTTTGATAAATCGACATTAAAAGCAGTATCAGAAAAAGTATCAGAAAAAATAGAAGAAGGTAGAATAGGAAATATCACTAAATACAGTAATATCAGCTATATAGGTAGATATTTTGATGAAGTTTTAGATAAAACTGTTCCTTTTCACTCAGAAGCATTATCTAAATATGAACAAGAATTATTAACTTGGTCTCTACATGAATCCAATAAAGATATCACTAAAGGAAAGCTTAGAATTACTGTAATTCCCATTAAAACTGCCACTGGTAAACTTAAAAGATATGACTTTTTAAATGTTGAGAAAGTTTAATTTAAGTTTTTATGAGTAAGTCCAAAACTTACTCATAACTTCAGTTCCATGGTTCTTGTTTTTTATCACAAGCGTATTGAGATATAGCAATTAAAGCGTCTTTGCCTTTATAAAATTTGTTTTCAAAGCCAAAACCCTGAGAGTAAAGTATGCAGAAACATTTATATAAATAGACTCTAGCTTGTTCAGATTCATACAAAGGAAAGTCTGTAGACTTCTGATATAGTTCCTGAGCATCAACCGCTAATAAAGTTAACATTATATAGTCTGAAGCATAAACCCTAGAGTTTGCAAACAGATCTCTAAACTCTTTCTTTGAAATTATATTAGCTTTCTCTAATAAGCTACCCGTTTCAAGTAATACAGAATGACACATTACTTCTAATTCTTTTTTACTAGCACTTTTAGCCAAAATCATCCATTCATTAAAAGGTCTGATGCTTAATTGCACTGCATTTTTAAAAGAAAAAATACCTTTCATAAAAAAAA
>NZ_JACAXD010000053.1:0-4058 GCF_013391485.1 Acinetobacter sp. SwsAc5 | reverse complement strand
AGTGTTTGTATATGAAATAAGAAAAGTCGCTTAGAACGCAAATGGTGAAGTTTTATAGATGGATTAAGGTAAGTCCACATAACAAAGGTGTTATGTGGACTTGAAAATAAAGCATTTTTAAAGGTTCAGTCCTTTTTTGTTCCTATGAATTGATTGTAAAAATACAACCTTTTCTACGCCTTACGGAACGAGCGTAGCACTATTATTTTGCATGACCGTGTGATCATGTGATTATCAATTCAAATTCGGCGCATCACCGCTATAGTCATTTTAATGGATGACTCCTAAAGCCCACTCAGCACCACCTGTTAGTTAGCTTTAAAATTACTGTGCTTAATTTCCGCAAAAACAGCACCACCTGTTGTTTTGCGTGTTGTAGCTTGTTACTTAGTGGGTTTTTTCCCACATTCACTGCTACACAATCTAACTTATGACAAGGAAACCAATCCAAGAAGTCATAAGCTCGAAAGCCATGATTTTTTTGTCTTACAACGTCCATCCGTGCGAACTTTCGTATCATGTTCCCTTACTAAACTTCTGTGATCTTCACCACAACTGTCAAGCATCGCTCGAAAACATTAAGTCCAATCAAACTTCGATTGAACGCCTACTTGTCCACGCTCCCACACTGTTAATTTTAGCAATTGAATATTTACAACAATCACCAAAAAAGCATTTATGCACTATACCAAAGCCCCTATCGAATATAGTGGACAATGTGCAATGCCAGTGCTTCCCAAGTTATCAACACTCTAGCCATACATCCACTTAATCAGCTAAACCTCACTGAAAGCCCCCACCACTATCTAACCTATTTTCTACTACTCCATCGTTTTCGGATAAAACCTGCAAGAGTCCGATTACCGAGTAAAAAATAAATTCATAGCTGATGTACTGTGTTTTTGGCACTGTAAGCAACTTTCTATTTTCCGCCTTAATTCGACTGCGAAAAACTGTTCTAGTCACCATTACAGGGTTAAGCTATACATCGACCATCTTTGCTTGAAATTATCTCACCAAGATGTGCCATCTAAGCCGTCTTTCAACTCTCAGATCCACTACGTTGCCATAGCGTCAGAAGCCCTCCTGTCAGTCACCCATCATGCAATATTGAACCTTATGCATGAAAGGGGGGGTGTTAACGGCACATCAATCCTTGATGACCTCCTTCCCCTCGTAGATGCTCTTTCATCATCTACAATCGAGTATTGCAGGATCTCCCTTTCAGAGTCCGTGTCCTTGTCGCCCGTCAAGCTAAAACAGCTTCGATCATATCCCCTGCTAAAGCCTGACCCTTCAAAAGAAGTAAGTAGAATAAGGAATTACACCTTAAGCCCTTGTTACAGCCGCACCAACACCACTTTCGCATGTATGCAGCTTTCCAGACTTATTTGATTATCAATGTTTTTGGTACTCGCAATTTTTTCAGATCAACGGGCGTGACACCCTCACTTCAAAATCACCATCAATAACCATTTGTGTAAGACGCAGAAATCGGGCAAGGACCCGATTTCTGTTTTAAAAAAATCGGGTTGGTAGCCCTGAAATTAAGCACTAATTTCACAGTTTTTTTAAACTTTTTGTCATTTAAAGTCAACACCGCAGGTTCTATTGTGCCGATACCATCATTTAAATAAATTTCGCTCAAGATCGAATAAAAAAGTTTAAAAAACCCATCAATTGATGTAGATTTTTCTTATTGAGGTCATGTCATAGTTTTTCTTATTGAGGTCATGTCATTTAGTCAATTAGGAAAATGATCTTGTACTGCGTAAAAAGGAATAAAATTTGATTTACTATTCAACAACAAAATCGAAGTTTCTACAGCTATTAAGAGAACGATTCACCTATGCTAGTCGTGAAAATGATGGCTGTTTAGTAGCACCTCATTTTTTTAAAAGCTATGAAGATTGTAAAAAAATGCTTAGTGGTACTGAAAGTAAGCAGGGTTGGATTGATCGCTACAATTTGGAAATCAGTCCAAGCACAAGGTATCGCCATAAAAAGGAAAAGCCTGTTTTTGACTTAGTGCTGTTTGGTACAGTTAATTCTGACTTTGATCGAAATCTTATAGAACTGCCTGATTTAGAAAAGTTAGAAAATAACGACTTTTCTATGTGTAAAATTTGGGCATGTTTAGTTGTTACATTTCCAAAGCATTTTTATAAGATTAAGGAAAATGGCACGGCACTTTATGATCTAAGTAATCAGGGGCATGTTGATCAGATCAATAAAAGAATTAAGGCAATAATTCCCAATGCTGAAAGGTTTAAAGATATTCGAGGTGTGACAGTTTTTGATAATTATATGTTTGAAAAACGGAAACCTAAAATCACCGACAAACAAGCAGAAAAAGCCTATCAAAGAAAGTTAAAAGAATGGGAAAAAGAGTTTAATGCAAACCCAAACACACCCAACAAAAAACCTAAAAAAACAACACCATCGAAGCATGAGTGGACAGTTTGTTTATCTGACAAAGCAAAACAAAAGATTAAGGATTCACTCGATCATTTGATTCATATTTATGGGCAATACAAAGATAAACCCGAAGTTTTTTTTAATAATGTAGATCGTATTCATGGCTTTATGTCCAAGTACAACGGGCATCGTGGTGTGCGAAGTGATATAGGGCATTTATACCGAAACTTTAAAGTTGAGTTTGAAGACAAACATCTCAAAAGCCTTGAGTTTGTTCTTCAAGGGCATAGTTTGAACCTGAGTTATATGGGACAGCTCAAGGACGAATATAAGCATTGGGGAGGAAACAGCTTTCACAAAAAAGACAATTTAGAGCTGATGCTACTTAGGGCTAAAGATAGTTTCGCACAAGGATGAATCAGTGAATAAGAGTACAAAAAAAAGCGTAGCTTTTTTCCTTGTCGTCCTCTGCGGTGTCAGCCTTTTGAACTGCAAGTCGAAAGAACCTTCACAAGCCGACCAAGACAGCATTGCAAGAGCCGAACAGCGTGAACGTGAGTTCATGCAAAGACAAGCTGAGTATGTCAAAGAGCATGGTCATGGCAAGCACTACAACATGCAGAATGGTCGAGTTTATGAATGAGTTTGGTTTCTGGCCAATCACACCAGGATTTTTTCAAAATCTTGGTGTGATCAGCAAGTCAAACGCCTACCCTTTAAAGTCTGTATGTTGTCTTAACGCTGAAAAAATTCGTTTTGCAGTTGCTTCACGGACTGACTTTGGATCTCTTAAAATGCCTGCAATGAAGTGAGCGAAAGCATCATAAGTAGGGAAGTTAGATAAGTCGGATATATCTGATACTTTACTCAAAATGGTGCTGTACTTGCTGACCTGTGCATCTGTTAGATTGCAGAACATGTCAACAGTATTAGGATCTCGACTTGTTTCGATGACTTTCGGCTTTGGTTTCTCTCTAACCGTAAACTTAAAGCCAACCACAGAACGCCCACGCTTCACATTCTCATAGGTCAGGTCTATATCGGTATTGGCTGTGATCTCGTCCAGTGATGGCTTAATTACACGTTTCTTTAGGTTACTTAGGTCTTGGTACGAATCAGGCAATCCAAGTTCTTGTTTTAGATGCTCTAGGGACATTTCAAACTGCCCCATTGCTTGATGTTTTTTAGCTAAATGATAAATATCAAAGGAGTAATCCTTCTTCAATTTCAGAACAATGTCTTTTTTATACTTGGTGTACGGGTTCAATTTATCAAAGTGGGTAAGCATCAGTAGGACAATTTCGGGAAAGCGGATAGCAATTCCCCCACTTTCATAGGTGCAGTCGATCACCCAATTTGACAAAACTTTTTTGCCTTTTTCATTGTGATAAGAAAAGTAACGTTTAATCAGCGACTTGCTTGCCATTTCTAATTGCACGTATGCAGACTGTGTTTTTATCCCACACTCTTTTGCAAACTCATCTACCCGTATAAAAATTGCATCCTTTTCCGTAATTCCTTGTGTACGTGCAAGAGGACTAGAAAGAATCAATAGCCGTTTTTCATCAATACTCATGCTTTTAAAGCATTCTGAGATGTTGTTCTGCATCACAACCCAAGAGGGAGGGTAGGTTTTTTTT
>NZ_JACAXD010000052.1:0-4104 GCF_013391485.1 Acinetobacter sp. SwsAc5 | reverse complement strand
TACATAGTGCACTAGGTTATGTGCCACCTTTTGATTTTGAAGCAATGTACTATGATAAAATTAATCCGTTAGGTCAGGTGGCCTAACTTAAATAAAAAGTCTCCGACAAACCCGGTACGGTTCACTTGATTGAAAAATTAATAATGAGCCGTCCAAGTAATTTAAAAAAACTTATTCAACATTAAAATCAGTTACTTATTGATTATTTGCTCGTAAAGGTCAGGATTTTTTTTGATGAGTTTAAGTATTCTGGTTGGTAAGTTCTCTAGCTTAATGTACTGATTGTGGTTATTGTGGTTTCGGTCATTATTCATGAAAACCTCAATTTCCTTTGCAATCTCATCTGCTATTTTCTCAGCAGCTGCATTCTTGCTTTTATATTTATTCTTGAATTTGTCTTGCTTGAGAAGTTCTAAAATTTTGTGATCAATAGCTTCAAAATTGTGTTTCTTTTTTAAATTACCCTCAATATTTAATGATGAGCCATTTAGTTTTTTAAGTAACTTTTTATTGTTTAACAAAGTATGTCCTTCACATATAACTGGTATATTCTCTATTTTTTTATTTGATGTCGAAGATCTTTGGTATTGTTTAAAAAGACCAAGCGCAATACATTCATTTATAGCTTGTTCTAAGTGAATGCCTGAATCTATATACATTGATTCGCGATAAGACTTCAATTTATCTATAAAACAAGGCTCATTTTTGTATTGCTTTTTAGCACCCTCTGGATCTTCGATAAAGGAATCAAGCAAATCAAGTTTTTCGTATATGTCTATGGCTTTTGCTAGATACTCGAAAATAGAAAGTATTGACTTATGACGGTCTTCCTCATATGTATCAATAATTTCTTGGCAATGTTGCAAGCTGGCTTCTATGGTAATTGTGGGATCAACTACTTTTAGTAAAATTGATTCGATAAAAGTCGCGAAAATTATAATTATGCCTGTAAATAGTTGGATAATGCTATTAGAGGCGTTGTATGTCCCAACGCGCATTATCTCTACGTCAAGAAAATTACAATCGTAAATTTCCTTCTGTAAATATTCGGGAACTAATGAGCCTCTAATATTTAGAAATTTATAAGAGTAGATTTTATTCGAATATTCAATTTTAATTTCAGTATGTATTTTAATTTCTTTTATATTCTTTAGATTAGTCTTTATTTGGTGGAATTCATGAACACTAGAATTTTCTTGTAATGATAACTCTTTGAGTAATGCTCTGAAATTTTTTTTAGCTAATTTCAAATCGTCTTCTGTTGCTTTAGGTATATCAAGTTTTTCAAATTGGTCAGTGATGCTGTTTGGCTTTTTTTGCTTATCTTTAATATGCATAATAGGGCTTCAATGGTTGTACATACTTGGCTATTTTATATGTAAATTCATTATCTTGTATTTAACTTGTTCATAGCTATAAAGGCGTTAACGCTGTGTGTTTCTAAAAAATTGAAGGCATGAAAAAGCCCTAGATGATAGGGCTTTTTTGATTTTTATTCACCTGAGCTATGAAGGTCTTCCCAAGTTTGGGCGGCAACTTCATATGAAACATTTTCTGATTCAGCAATTTTTTGAATCTCATTTTCACGAGCTTCTTGATAATCTTCTTCTTGCTGTTCAAGATTCAGATCTTTACTCATATTGATCCCCTTTAATTAAAATTTTCAGTTGGTTCAATATGCATAAAAAGGTTTGATGTTTCAATACTTCAAATGATGAAATATAACATTTAAATTTTAGACATTAGTGGATTGCTTGACGCTCTATAACGTGCAGATTATCCTTAGCCTGCTGACCTACATCGTCAGCGGGTTTTGACAGACCCATTAACAAAGACAATATGCGAAATCTCATTTTGCATGTTGTGGACCCGTTCGTCCCCCTTTCTTTGCGGTAGGGCGGAGGGGGGACGCGCTTGCGCGTGCTGGTTTCTTTGTTACCAGTCTGTCAACCCTCCTTCGTTCTGCCACCATCAATTGACAGTGATTTGGCAGGATTCTTTTAAAACAAAGGAGTACGCCATGCGCTTACATCAATACCGTCTTTTACATTTCTCTTTTTTCATGTTTGTGCGATTGGGTGATTAGACCTGATGCCGTGCAGTCAATGCATAGCTGTGTCGATGACTTTCTAAGAATAAAACTTTTTCAAGTACATATTACCGATATGAAGATGAATCTCTCATGCTGTTTTGAGGGTCATAGATCCGTGTGCTTTATCGTCTATAACACTTCAAAAAAACATAGATATTCATTCCAACATTCATGCATGGGGAGCACTGCGTCTGATTAAGACCAAGACGAGTGATGCCTATAAAAAGAGAAAATGATTATGTTTAAAACCTTCCTAAAAACTGCCCTTATTTCATCACTACTTGCAGGTGCATCATTGGCGCAGGCAGGCTGGTTTGCGCAAGCCAGTGAAGCTTATTTTGTTAAGGCCCGCAATTTGGGTGGTGGGGTGTATCAATGCATGTATAAAACCAATCCGGGCAACCGTGGTTGGCGTAATTTTACGGTGAACTTTCAGGGTGGTTGTCCGCGCTTTGTTCACTTTAATGCTCAGAATGGTCAAGTCACTGTACCCAACTAAAGACGGGAGCATTTGAGATGAACCAAAAAACCGTATTGGGCTTGGCGGCAATCTTAGCCCTGACCTTGATCAGCATTGCAGGCTTCTATTTCTTCAGCCCTAAACAAGGAACTGAAAAAACGGTTCAAGCCAGCACTTCTGAGGCTAGCTCTGCACAGCCGTTGGAATCCGCCAGTTCAGAAGCAGCATCCACTGAGATTGCAGCGGCAGAAGTAGACGGGATCGATGTCAAAGAACTGACCACGGGAAGCAAAAGTCTGAGCCCATCAGACCATGAACCTGAGCTACTCAGCTTTGAATTTGATAAAAACTTAAAGTCTGTCGATACCTTACTGTCGATGCTGCCTTATGACGAACTGCCTCAGTTTGAGCAGGAAAACATAGACAAGTATCAACGCTATGTCTTTGCCAAAGCCGCAAAAGATACAGGTAAATCAGTGAAAGACTTCAGCTTGCAGGAACATGGAGCACTGGAATCGGAGCAGTCGGGTAATCGTTACTACGTTTATAAATTTGATAATGGCACAGACTGTGAAATCCATCTGGTCAGTATTGATTTAAATACGGGCAATTATGGCGTGAGCTATAACTACTGCTAGGGATGAATTTTATGACGCAATTTTTTAAACCGATCCTACTGGCAGTGACTGCAACGACAGGAATGTTAATGGGTGGCTGTAATTCTGGCCTTGATCCAAATACATTTACGGTAGAACTGGATGTCAAAGATACTAGTAATTGGTATGCGCAAAATCAATCCGCTACAGTATTGACGATCCGGTCTAACAGTGCAGATCCGATTGATGTCACCAATGTGCTGATCAACAACGGTGAATGCAGTTATGAAGGTTATCGTCGCTCTTTGGAATATCCGCAGCATTTTAAAATGGGTCTGCGTTTAAGACTGAAATTAACCGGCTGTGGCTATGACAACGTAGTGCGTGTTGATGTTGAAACGGAGAAGGGTACTGCAAGCTATAGCTTTCAATAGCGACCCTCGACTCTCCACGACAAAGCAAAAACTAAATCAAACCGTGTCCTCAATGGGCATGGTTTTTTTATGCCCTCAATTCAGCTCTTCGTACTGAATTCATTTAACAAGGAATACTCAATGTCCTTTATTCAATGCCCCTACTGTCAGTCTACCCATGTCAGACAGACCGATTCAGGCAACGCCAACTTTAACTATTTTGAACAGTTACAACGCTGTATTTCACCTACACAGATGGCGATGTTTGGTATGCAGGTCGCAAAAAAAGCAGGCGTTTCACCTTTTATTGGCGCCACGGTCGGGGTGGTCATCGGTGGCGTCCTAGTCGTCGTCAGCCAATACTGCTTTGAGAAGTACTACAGCAATGCCGAGCAGTATGTCTGCTTGGATTGCCAATGTCAACGGCATTCTAAAATTGACCCCTTTTACCTTACAAATGGCAAAGTAAAATTGACCCCTTTGATCTCGTATTAAGTTTCAACCTGGGGCTGAATCCCAATTCTTTTTTTATCCTTCAAACGA
>NZ_JACAXD010000051.1:0-4848 GCF_013391485.1 Acinetobacter sp. SwsAc5 | reverse complement strand
GATAATCTTTTTCAGATTCAATCAATAATTGAACCGCTCTTTCTCTGATTTCAGGGGTATATTTTGGTTTTGTCATTGGAACATTCTCTCAAGAAAGTTGGTCTCCGACAAACCCGGTACGGTTCAGGTGCGGACTTCCGTTGGACAGGGAAAGAAGTTTTACCGAATACAACTTTAGTTGCAGGTGTGGCTTTAGACCGGATGGTCGAAGACCGGAAAGGTTATGAAAACTATGATGATACTGGTCGCTATGGCGTGAAAGGTGATTTACGCCGTAATGAAAATAATACCTTGTGGAATTTAGATCCATATGTGCAGGCCTCATGGCAGTTCTTACCCACGTGGCATCTTGATACAGGCTTACGCTATAGCAATGTGCATTATGAGTCAGATGATCATTACATCATTGATAAAAATGGTGATGACAGTGGTTCAACGGATTATCAAAAATTATTACCTTCTGTGGCTTTAGGCTGGGAAATTTTACCTGAACTTTATGCCTATGCCAGTTATGGCAAAGGCTTTGAAACGCCAACCTTTACTGAAATGGCTTATAACACTGATCCTTCTAAATCGGGTATGAATTTTGCGTTAAAACCTGCGAGTAGTGATAATTACGAGCTAGGTTTAAAGTCGCAGAATCCATTCGGGCTCTTCACTTTAGCTGTTTTCCAGACAGATACAAAAAACGATATAGTGACAGCGGGAACACGTGATGGTCGTGCGACTTTTCGTAATGCAGATCAAACCACACGACAAGGTTTAGAGCTTTCATGGCAACAAACGATTTGGAAAGAACTCAACATTCAATCGAGCTTTAGTTATATCGATGCAGAATTTGATAGTTATACAGCAGAAATAGCGAATCCAAATAACCCAAATACTCCATATGCAAAAGCAATTGATAAAGGAAATAAGATTCCCGGAGTTGCCAAAAACCAAGCGTTTACTCGTATTGCATGGCAACCTGAACAGGGCTTCCAAGCAGGCTTAGAAGCACGCTATATGGATAAAATTTATGTCGATGATATCAACTCAGATACTGCACAAAGTTATACCGTCGTGGCTGCAAATGTCGGCTATTTATGGGTAAACCGTGACTGGAAAGTAAACAGCTATGCTCGAGTCGATAACCTGTTTGACCGTAACTATGTTGGCTCAGTGATTGTGAATGACAGCAATAGTCGCTTCTTTGAACCTGCCGACGGTCGAAACTTTAGCGTTGGCATGAGTGTAACCAAAGCCTTTTAATGGAAATGGTGAACCGTACCGACATTGGTGAAAGATTATTTTGCGATTCGTGCAGGGAAAAATAAAAAGCGTTTTTGGCTCGATGCACACAACGTCGTAGGAATTACCAGTTTACCGTTCCATATTTTAATTTGTGTCACGGTGATTGCATTTGCTTTTCATGATGTCATTTACGATGCTATTGGTGGTTTGGTCTCTAGAGATCAACTATTATCGACACGTCCAGCAGCTGTCAAAGTGATTGAGCCTGTAGAGCCATTAAATGTTGAAAAAATATTTGCCAATATTCAACAGCAAGCGCCTGACTATCAAATCAGTTCCATTAGCTTTAACAACTTGGATAAACCAGAAAAAGCATCTGCCCGGGTAAATTTGTATAGTCCTGATCAAATGCTACGAGGTGATCGTTTTGATGTGATGATGTTCAATCCCTATCAGACCCAACCGTATAAGACCAATAATTTAAACACACATGCGAATCCGATGGATCAAGTTGTTCGTTCAATGTTTAGTTTGCACTTTGGGAACTATGGCGGTGATTTTACCCGTTGGCTGTATTTCATATTTGGCATTGCAGGGGCATTTCTGTTTTATTCAGGCAATATTTTATGGATTGAATCGCGCATTAAACGTCAAAAAAATCCTGAAAACTTACCTCCGAAACAGCGTAAGGATGTACGCTTTATTGCCAACTTAACCATCGGTGCTTGTCTCGGTTGCGTCTTGGCGGTAGTTGTAGCAATGGCAATTGGACGATGGAGCAGTTTGGCAAATTTAGCTTTGCAAAGTATGAATCATATATTGGTGTATGGTTACTATCTTGTTTTCTTGCTCAGTGTTGCTTATTGCTTTGTCGTAGGAGCAGCTAAAGCTTTGCCTCAGTTACTCTTCTGTATTGCAATCATCTTAGTTTTACTAGCACCCATCAGTTTGGTTCTAAGTATAATCAGCGCAACAACTATGTCACTTTGGTGGATTGATCTGATCGCGATGGTCTTTGCTTTGACATTTTTCCGTTTTTATCAGCAAGCAAAAGCACAACAAAAACATGCTGAATCTGGCAGTATTTGGTCTTAAAATAGAGATTGAAAAGCCATACTAAAAAACATATATGGTTAAAACCACATATGTTTTTTTAAAGCTTAAGATTTGAATGATAACTTTAACTGATTCAATATACTGAATTTGATAGAGTTTAAGGATTAAGTCACTAAACTTTAGATTATCAATGTGAAAAGTAAAAAGTGAAAAGTATTTATACGGTATTTTTTACGGTAAAAGCTATTGTGTTATTTTTTAATTAAATGTATATCAATAGCTTATAATTATTTTATAGTGTGCGCTGAGCGCACTATCTTCTAGCAACACTAAAAATAAAGAAAAATGCAAGTTGGAGTAACTCTAAATTCCTAAAACAACCTGATATGGTTTAAATCCCTCTAGCACAGCTTCAGCAACCAACTGAATGAAAGGCTCAGTTTTTCCATAAGCCATCCACTGATCTAACGCTTCATAGTAAGCCAAGCGATTTTCGACTGTAATAACGCAGGGAGGGTATCCAGCTTTGAGTAATTCAAGGTTCATCAAAAGACGTGATGTACGACCATTGCCATCAATAAATGGATGAATGCCAACAAAATCTGCATGCACTTTAGCTGCACGTTCAATAGGGTGTAGCTTATATGCCTCTGAATTGTACCAATCGACAAGTTGAGCCATATTGTCATTCAATAATGTATAGTCGGGTGGAGTAGTTGTAGCACCTGAAATCAATACGTTTTGTTGGCGATAACGTCCTGCATTGTCATCATCAATATTTTTTAGAATTAGCTGGTGGATATTTCGAATCTGCCATTCAGAAAATGGTTCTCCTTTTCGAATAATGTCTTCAACGTAGTAGATAGCATTTCTATGGTTGATTGCCTCGAAATGTTCTCGTAATGCTTTTCCACCAACAGTTATGCCTTCTAAAACGACTTTGGTCTCTAGCAATGTAAGTGTATTGCCTTCAATTGCATTTGAGTGATATGTCCAACGAACAATAAGATCTTCTTGTAGATTTTTTACAATTGCAGGGGAAAGAGGACGATGCTGATCTAATTTTGTTTTTAAATCATCAATATTTTCAAACATAACCTTGTCCCTAAAATTGTACTATTGAATGATACATGAAAAAAAGAAACATATAAAAGTAATGATATAACATACAATTTATATTGAATTCATACGTGTTAACATCGGTACCCGAGTTCAAATCCTGAAGTTGGATTTAAACAAAAAATAGTTTTAGTATTCAATAGGCTTTGTTGCACAAACCTATCTGTAAAGGCTTTTTCAGCGATATAATTTTCAAATAAAGAAGCCTACATACAAAATCTACCGCACCACCAATTGGCTCGCATATAACCGAGCACTCATGAGTTGCGGAAATATTGCCATTTGGTTTGATCCTGCTACGCAATGGTATGCTCCATCAAAAGGCAAACAAGGGCGAAATCATACCTAATCCGACGCAGCTATCCAATGCTGCTTAATGATTAAATCCTTATTCCGTCTATCTTTACGTATGGTCACTGGTTTTGTGCAAAGTCTGATTAAACTTTGCGGATTAAATTGGACTGCACCAGATTACAGTACGCTTTGTAGAAGACAAAAGCATATTGATATTGTAATCAGCTACCAAAAAAGTAGAGATGGGCTGCATCTACTCATGGACTCTACAGGCATGAAGTTTCTAGGTGAGGGCGAATGGAAGCGCAAGAAACATGGACCTGAATATCGTCGCCAATGGCGTAAACTACATATTGGTATAGATGCCAAAACCCTGCAAATACGTGCAGTTCAGCTTACAACCAATAATGTCAGTGATTCACAGGTGCTTGGTGATTTACTTAATCAAATTCCACAAGATGAGTGGATTGACTCTGTTTATACCGATGCAGCTTATGACACCAAGCAATGCCGTCAGGTCATTGCAGATCGGCAAGCGCATGCGGTGATTCCACCTAGAAAAAATGCGAAACCATGGAAAGATACCAAGAGTAGCTCGCTAGAGCGAAATGAATTACTTCGAACAGTTGCACGTTTAGGCAGGACACTATGGAAAAAATGGTCAAGCTATCATCGGCGAAGTTTGGTTGAAACTAAGATGCACTGCATTAAATTATTAGGAGATAAACTCAGTGCAAGGAGTTTTGATAGCCAAGTGAATGAGATTCATGCACGTGTAGCAGTCCTCAACAGATTTACGGAGCTCGGCCGACCTCACACCCAAGTTGTCACTTAAATTTGAAAAACTTAGGAAAGCTCTATCTTTAAAATCTTTATGCAACAAAGCCGTTTTGTATATAACTTCATATAAATAATTAAAGTAAACATTTTTACAAATTTAATGTGCATTTTATACATTTTACAACTTAAAATATGAGGCATTAATCACATTATCTTTATTTTTATAAGTTATAAATCATATAGGACTTACGCACTATTATTTATAGATTCTCTGTGGTAGCAGATGATTTTTATCGAGAATAAAGTCATCAATGAAGTTTTTGATAACTGGTCTAAATAATTTCTTCTGCCAACGATATACATTTT
>NZ_JACAXD010000050.1:0-5090 GCF_013391485.1 Acinetobacter sp. SwsAc5 | reverse complement strand
AAGCCCAACAGATCAAGAGTCCTGATAAACAGGACAGTATGGTCATGGCTGAGTTGTCTCGGGTGGCGAAATTGGCGGGGTTTAGGGGCGTTCGGGAGGATGTGTTTAAGTTCAATAAGCAAGTTTTTCCGCTGTACTTCAAGTATCTGAACCGAAAGTCCAAGGTAGAACTGTCGGTGCCTTCGTATGAGCGGAAATCTAAGCGTCTGGTCAGTAATTTTCATGAAATGACAGCTTTTTTTGCGGATCTGCAAAAGTAGCTTTAAACCACAAAGATGGCCGTGATGGCGATCAATAACAGTGGGCATGCACTCAGCATGAATCTTTGGGTTTTGAGGTTGAGGTCCGTGTCATATTTTTTTGAATATTGCTTATATTTCAAGGTGAAGCTGAGGCTTGAGACAAAGCACCCGATCAGGAAACTCAGCATTAACGCTATGCGGTAAAAATCTATGCTGAGGTCCGTGCCTGCTGTAAATTTCTGGAATTGGTAGTAGTTGCTGCCCATGAGGAAAATCAGGCACAACAGCCCAAGCCCCATGGCGTTGTATTCCGGTTTTTTATTGCGATCTTGGTATAAAAATTTGCTGATGAGCATGCTTAAAGTAAGGAACAGTGGGATCAAAATGACCGTAATGCTGATCAATAAATTGCTGAATAGCCATGATTTAAGGTTTGGATTGTTTCTAAACTGATAGATATTCAAAAATGGGAAAAACACCGAGGGAAAGAAGTACATATAGGACAGCTTAAACGAGTTCATATTTTTAATTTTCATCATGTGGGATCAGAGTCCTGACTGTAACTAAGGTAGTTAGGTAGGTATTATGTGTGCTGTTAAGCTCTCAATTTTTCACATGATATAAGTACTTGATTTTAAATATTATTACATTTATGTATAAAAATAAAACTCAGACATTAACTTTTTTAAGTTATTGAAATTAAATAAAAAATCAAGAACACACATCATAGCTACCTTGTAAGGTAGCTATGATGTGTGTTGAACAATACCTTATATGTAAAAAAGCCTTTATTTCCTGTGCTGTATAGCCCGACTTAGAATATGATTTATATGTAAGCTTTACTCAGGATTACGTCAATGTCAGCAGTAAATCTAATTAATGAAAATGACGATGAGAGAGAAATTGCTTGTCAGGCCGCTTGTGCACTTCGAGAAAGTTTTATTACTGCCGCTCAAAGTGGACCAGTTCTGTATGTTGAAAACGATACTGTTTTACTTAAGGAAGTCGGCGCTCCCCCAATTGTGATTAAACACCTAGCAGGTCGTAATCCTGAGCTTGCTCAACGAGTAGTGAGTCGTGGAACTTTTAAAATTAAAAAATGTAAAGTAAGCCAAGATTGAAGCTAACTGGGACTTACAATTCAAATTTCGTATAAGAAATTTTATGTTAAATGATTGTTAGAAATGCCCCTTGATCGAGGCATTTTCTATAAAGAATACTAAAAACTAATTAAAGCCAACCAAGTTTCAAAACAAGGCAGTTCTCAGCAATCATATTTTTAAATTATATAACTCCCAACTGAGCTTTTGCTCCAACGATAAGGCTTTCATTTTGAGTTTCTAAGGCAAATAAACCATACATCAAAGGAGAGGCCGCTGCTCTTTCTAAAGTCTGTTCATATAGTTTATTCCAAACTTTACCCCCTAGTTTTTCATACTCGATGATTAGAGTTTTGAGGCTTTCTTCTCCAAACAAAGTTACATGCCCAGCAAAATCAATCGCTGGGTCATCTATATGGGCTGTTGACCAATCAATAACGCCTGAAACAGCTCCATCCTTTGAAGCTAGTACATGCCCAGCATATAAATCGCCATGTATAAATTGGGTGAAATCTGCCCATAGAACATCATTATCCAACCATTTTCTGTAGCGGGTTTCCAATTGCTCACTTATACCAATTTCAGATTTTACTAACTGCAAATTGTTTGCTATTTCAGGTCTTAAATCTGAAGGTTTCATAATTTTCAAATCATTTTCCCGAACTTCTTTTTCAGGAATACTATGGATTTCAAATAAGGTTTTTGCCAAAGATGTTATGTATTTCGGGCTATCTTTGTCCATATTCCAAATTATTTCATAGGTTTCAGCATCCAAATTTAAAACAGGATTATCTTTAAGTATGGGATAAGCCACTAATTCTGTAGATGAAATTCTCCAATCAGGAACCTCTACAGAAAGATGTTTTTTTACCAATTCTAAAATGCGTTTTTCTTTCTTGATTTGTTCCCTCATGCCATCACGACGAGGAATACGCAGCAACCATTGTTGCCCCTTTGTATCAAGAGCAAAAACGACCTTAAAATCAATGCCCATTTCATTGAAATTCATTTTGTCCGTAAGCAACAAGCCGTGTGCTTCAGCAAGTGATTGAATATCTTGAATTGTCATTTTTAATTTCCTTTAAAGAGTTCAATAATTAATGTTCGGATTAGATTGGCTATCATTAACAATCTCTCTCAAAAGTCTTGATGATTTTGTGGTCTTTGATCTCGTAGATAATGTCAGCAATATTATCGACCAATTGCTTGTCATGAGATACGAAGATAATAGTTCCTGCATAGGACTTCATCATTGTTTCTAATGCGGCAATACTTTTTAGGTCAAGATAGTTTCCTGGTTCATCCATAAGCAAAATATTATATTTTCCTAAAAGCATTTTGGATAAAAGCAGTTTGATGATTTCACCTCCCGATAAGTCGGATAAGTTTTTTTGAATATCATTCGCTCCGATCCCCATTGAAGCCAATACTGCACGAATTTCCGCAACTGTGTACTCGCACTCTTCCTGCATAAAGGAGAGCACAGATTTATGCGTGTTAAATTTATATCCTGTTTGTGTAAAGTAGCCAATTTCAGCTTTTGGAGATATGGTTAATCCATCAGCACGTTCTGATATCATTTTTAACAAGGACGTTTTCCCTGTTCCATTCGATCCAGTTATAGCGACTTTAGCGCCAAGCGGTATTATAAAGTTAGCGTCATCAAAGATAGTACGGCTACCAAATTTTAAGCTCAGACCATCTGCCGTAATCGGGAACTTATTGTGCAGTTCTAGGGCTGAACTTTGACGAAAACGAATAGAACGCAAATGCTCTGGTGCTTGAATATCTTCTAATGCAGCCAAACGCTTTTCCATACTCTTAGCTGCCTGATACAGTTTTCTTTGCTTGGTGCCAGTCATTTTTGCATGCCCAAGTCGTCCAGCACTTTCGGTAGAGTTTTTGGATTTTTCTCCTTTTTTCTTATTGTCTAATCGATTAGCTTGCTGGCGTTTTTCTTGCACAGCAGATTCTAATCGCTCCCGTTCCTTCATCATCAGCTCATATTCTACGGCTTGGTGTTGTCGCTCTTCTTCTTTTTGACGCAAGTAATCCGAGTAACCACCCCAATATTCCGTAATTTTACCGTCTTTTAACTCCCATATCTTGTCTACAACCATATCAAGAAAATATCGGTCATGACTGATAACAAGTAATGCTCCATCAAATGCTTTAAGTTGACCAATAAGTAGATCTATTCCATTGAGATCAAGGTGGCTGGTTGGTTCATCCGCTAGAATGCCATGTACTTGTTGGGAAAATGCGGCAGCAATTTTTGCACGAGTTTCCTCTCCGCCACTCATTGTGTCGTTTTGTACATTGGAAACACCAAGGCGAGATAACATTGCCCGGTCTTCGACCGTTTCTATTTCGATTCCGCCCAGTTGGCTGATATGTGCAAAATCACCAAAACGCTGTAATGTCGCTTCGGCTAAAACAATTTCGCCATTAAGTACTTTGAGTAAACTACTCTTTCCTGCTCCGTTATCACCCACAAGACCAATACGGTCATAAGAGTGAATTTCCAATTCATCAATATCCAAAACATCACGCCCAGCATAATCCAAGCGTATGTTTCTCGCTTTAATAATTAAACTCATTTTTATTTACTCCTGTTTAGCTCTTGAAATTTTTTATGCAGCAAACAGGATTTAGGTGAAAACAAAAGCTAGCATCACAGTGTCCTCCCAAAAAAAAAGCTATTCATCCACAGGGTGGACAAATAGCTAGTCAATTAAGTTATAACTGGAAACTATGCACTAAAAGCATACTTATAAATTAAGCATACTTTTACTTTATATATCCGCATATATTCTTAAAGACACAACAAAAGCCCACCATTATAAAATAGTGTCACTATGCAAATAGTTGTGTCTTAACGAATGCGGATAGAATGCATAAACTTACCTAAAAAATAAAATTCAGTTTTATGATAACTTTACTGTTAAAAGAAGTCTAGACAACCTTGTTTTATGCTTGGATATAAGGCTTATTTTAAAATAATAGTAGTGAAGATTTTCTAAAATTAACATAATACACCTTATACGAAATAAAAATGGGAGCCTTAAGCTCCCATTTTTTAAGTAATTTTTTCAAATAAGGCTTGGGTGAGCATCTAAAATTCGAATCAATGTAGCTGCTGGTCCAGTTGGATAGCGTCGTCCCTGTTCCCAATTTTGCAGGGTACGGGGGCTAATATGTAGACGTGCAGCAAATTCATTTTGGCTCAAGCCAGTTTTTTCACGTACTTCTTTAATATCAGGCAATTCGAGTTCTGTAACTCGGCTTGCTTTAACTTCTTTACGTTTGATAGCTCCAGCTTCTTTGATTGAAGCAACCAAGTCATCAAATAAGTTGTTATCCATGAAATTGCTCCTTCACGAGTTGGTGCAGAATGGCGGTTTCCTTATCTGTTAAATTATCTTTTACTGATTTTGGATAAGCCACTAAGAAAAAGATCTGATCATCCTCGGTGACCCAATAATAAATCACCCGTATCCCACCACTTTTCCCTTTGTTACCTTGAGCACAACGTACTTTGCGAATACCACCGCCATTCTTGATTAGGTCACCTCTATCAGGCTGTACCAAAAGATCTTGCTGAAGTTGACGATATTCCTCATGTCAACGGCATTCTAAAATTGACCCCTTTTACCTTACAAATGGCAAAGTAAAATTGACCCCTTTGATCTCGTATTAAGTTTCAACCTGGGGCTGAATCCCAATTCTTTTTTTATCCTTCAAACGA
>NZ_JACAXD010000005.1:0-162632 GCF_013391485.1 Acinetobacter sp. SwsAc5 | reverse complement strand
TAGAAATGAAAATACGAATGGTTTAATCCGTCAATATCTGCCAAAATCATCATCGTTTGATGACGTGTCAAACGAACAAATAGAGCAGATAGAATTTGCACTCAACCATCGTCCTAGAAAAACACTAGGTTGGTATACACCGAGTGAAGTTATGGCTGGTTTTTATACTGTTGCACTTGCCGCTTGAATCCGCCTAGTGTTATGTGTTTGTATAACCAAGCCATTAAATACTAGGTCGAATCTTTAAAAAAACCGCCATGAATGGCGGTTTTCTCAATGACAACTCATGTGTCGCACAATGACAGCATATGTATCGAGTGACGCAGCGCTGTATTACCAGCTCAACGCACCGCCCGTCTGATAATCAGTCACACGCGTTTCAAAGAAGTTCTTCTCTTTACGCAAGTCCATCATTTCAGACATCCATTGGAACGGGTTGTTTACGCCAACAAACTGTTCAGGTAAACCGAGCTGACTTAAACGACGGTTACAGATGAATTTCAAATATTCTTCCATCATACCTGCGTTCATGCCCAATACACCACGTGGCATAGTGTCACGTGCATATTCAATTTCAAGCATCGTGCCTTCAAGAATCATTTGAATCACTTCTTGCTGGAATTCTGCAGTCCACAAGTGCGGGTTCTCAATCTTGATTTGGTTAATCATGTCGATACCAAAGTTCAAGTGCATAGATTCATCACGTAAAATGTACTGGAATTGCTCTGCAACACCATTCATTTTGTTACGACGACCCATCGACAAGATTTGGCTGAAACCGCAGTAGAAGAAAATACCTTCAAGTACACAATAGAATGCGATTAAGTTGCGTAGCAAAATTTGGTCGTTTTCAGGTGTACCTGTTTTGAAAGTAGGATCACTTAAAGATTGCGTGTACTTCAAGCCCCATGCTGCTTTACGCGCAACCGATGGTACTTCGCGGTACATATTGAAGACTTCGCCTTCATCCATACCTAAAGATTCGATGCAGTACTGGTAAGCGTGAGTGTGAATCGCTTCTTCAAAGGCTTGACGCAAAATGTACTGGCGGCATTCAGGGTTGGTAATGTGGCGATAAATTGCCAATACCAAGTTGTTAGCAACCAATGAGTCTGCAGTAGAGAAGAAACCAAGTGAACGCATAACAATGGTACGCTCATCTTCAGTTAAGCCATTTTCAGACTTCCACAACGCGATGTCGTGGTTCATGTTCACTTCTTGTGGCATCCAGTGGTTTGCACAACCATCTAGATATTTTTGCCATGCCCATTCGTATTTGAACGGTACAAGCTGGTTTAAGTCTGCACGACAGTTGATCATGGCTTTATCATCAACCTGTACGCGTGACGCACCCATTTCCAACTCTTCAAGACCTGGAGCAACATCCAGTTGTTCTAGAGCGTTAGATGCTCTTGCCAACGGATCGGTTGAATCTGTTGCTCCACTTCTAGGGGCTGCAGCGGGTTGTGCAGTTGCCACAGGCGTCTGTGGTTGCTCTGCATCAGATACCATCTGCGTATCATGCGCTTTTTGCGGCTCGACGGGCGCAGACTTGTGTTCAGGAGCAGCCGGTTTTTGCGAATCATCTTCGAAATCGTCCCAACTTAGGATAGACATATCAATTCTCTCTTCGTTGCTTTATATCTTTTATGGACATCCAGCTACGCTGAGATGTCTTAATATACGCTTAATTTGTGAAAGCAAAATTAAGTTTTGCTCATCTTGGTCTGAAAAATGTACATTCCGACCAGTTTGCTCACGACTTATTTTGCTTTCGCTGTTGTTTTGCCGCTTGCACCCAAAAGTAAGCAATGGGTGCATAAAACAATACAACAAAGGAAATCAGCAAGACCGCAAGTCCTAACATATAGTTGTGGGTCATGTGTGGCATGGTGATTTCCTTGGTTATTCATCTGGATTGGTTGCCCTAAGTTTTAAGACAACCAAAAAATCTTATAAATTAAAAGTTGAACTCAATAATTTTGTTACTAACTCATTCTCTAACAGAATATTAATCGCTAGTAAAAGGCTTGATGTTGCTTCTACTAAATTTGCAAAACTGTTTAAAATATCAGCTAAAGCTAGTAAAAATGTAATGATTAATAAGCTCATGGTAGCTCCATTTATATTGTAAGAAGCTACTTTCATGGCGATGTGCTAGTAAAAACATCTACTAGAGTCACATTATTTGCCACGTAGGTAGCTAATAATGTTTTCTGACTTCTAGTTATTTATTTTACTGACATGCCTCACAATCAGGGTTGTCAATTGAACATGCCATTGGCACTGGCGCTGCTTGAGCAAAATCTTCATCAACTGCTGCAGCTGCTTCTGGTGCAACGGCTGCCACAGGAGCTGCAGTTACGGTTGCAGGTTTTACTGCGTTCAATGCACCTGTGTTAATGGTCGATTTCTCTGCAGAAGTCGCACCCAATGCACGTAGGTAATAAGTCGTTTTCAGACCACGTAACCATGCCATTTTATAAGTCAGGTCAAGTTTCTTACCGTTTGCACCTGCAATATACAAGTTCAACGATTGCGCCTGATCAATCCATTTTTGACGACGTGATGCTGCATCTACAATCCAACGTGGCTCAACTTCAAATGCAGTCGCGAAGATTGCTTTTAACTCTTCAGGAATACGTGAAATTTTTTGTACTGAACCTTCAAAGTGTTTCAGGTCGTTAACCATCACAGAATCCCACAAATCACGCTCTTTTAATGCACGAACGAGATAAGGGTTGATTACTGTAAATTCACCAGACAAGTTCGATTTCACATATAAGTTTTGGAATGTCGGCTCAATAGACTGAGAAACACCACAAATATTTGAAATGGTTGCTGTTGGTGCAATAGCCATTACATTTGAGTTACGCATACCATGTTTTTGAACTTTGGCACGTAGACTGTCCCAATCCAAACGCTGAGTACGATCAACTTCAAACATACGCTCAGGACGTGATTTCGCTACGATGTCTAAAGAGTCGATTGGCAGGATACCTTGATCCCACAATGAACCTTTAAATGTTTCGTAAGTACCACGCTCAACCGCCAAGTCACTTGAAGTTTGAATTGCGTAGTAGCTAATCACTTCCATAGATTCATCGGCAAAATCAACCGCAGCATCTGAACCATAAGCCAAGTTCATTTCATATAGTGCATCTTGGAAGCCCATGATGCCCATACCCACAGGGCGATGTTTCAAGTTTGAATTTTTCGCTTGTGGCACTGCGTAGTAGTTGATGTCGATGACGTTGTCGAGCATACGTACTGCAGTTTTAATAGTACGTGCTAATTTTTCACGGTCTAACACACCACCTTGAACGTGTTGCACAAGGTTGATAGAACCCAAGTTACAAACCGCAATTTCATCTTGGTTGGTATTGAGGGTAATTTCAGTACATAAGTTAGATGAGTGCACTACACCAACGTGTTGTTGCGGTGAACGTAGGTTACATACGTCTTTGAATGTGATCCACGGGTGACCTGTTTCAAACAACATTGACAACATTTTGCGCCATAAGTCCTTCGCACGAAGTTTTTTATGCAGCATGTTAGTTTCTTTGGCAATGCTTTCGTAGTACGCATAACGCTCGGCAAAGGCTTCGCCTGTCAAGTCGTGTAAGTCTGGTGTTTCAGATGGCGTGAACAGTGTCCATTCTGCATCTTCAAAGACACGTTGCATGAACAAGTCAGGCACCCAGTTCGCTGTGTTCATATCATGGGTACGACGACGGTCATCCCCTGTGTTTTTACGCAGTTCTAGGAATTCTTCGATGTCTAGGTGCCAAGTTTCTAAGTACGCACATACCGCACCTTTACGCTTACCACCTTGATTGACCGCAACAGCAGTATCGTTCGCAACTTTAAGGAACGGAACAACACCTTGAGATTTACCGTTAGTTCCTTTGATGTATGAGTTCAAAGCACGTACTGGCGTCCAGTCATTACCTAAACCACCGGCCCATTTAGACAGCATCGCATTGTCACGCATTGCGCCATAAATGTTGTAAAGGTCATCGGAAATTGTAGTTAAGTAACAGCTTGATAACTGTGGACGTAGCGTACCTGAGTTAAACAGGGTGGGCGTAGATGCCATGTAGTCGAAGCTAGACAATAAGTTATAGAACTCGATTGCACGTGCTTCACGGTCATCTTCATTGAGCGCCAGACCCATTGATACACGCATAAAGAACAATTGCGGAAGTTCAAAGCGTACGCCATTTGAGTGAATGAAATAACGGTCAAATAAGGTTTGCAGACCTAAATAGGTAAACTGGTTTGAGCGCTCAGGTTGAATCGCTGCAGCAAGTTTGGCAAGGTCAAACTCAAGTAAGTCTGCAGAAAGCAAATCAAGCTCAACACCTTTTTTCAGGAAAGTTTCTAATGCTTCGCCTTCAGGTGTATCTGTTGCTAAACCTAAAAATTCTAAGCCTGTTGCGACCAAGTCATTACGCAATAAACGCGCAGTCACATAGGTATAGTTCGGCTCTTGCTCAATACGGGTACGAGTCGCCATCATCATGGTGGTTGAGATGTCAGACTCTTTTACACCGTTGTAAAGGTTTTTCACGGTTTCATCAATGATGGCATCTACATCAATGCCTTCTAAACCTTCTGCCGCTTTATTTACGGTTGCTTTTAACGCACCTAAATCTAGTGGTTTAAGCTGACCGTTTGCATCAGTCACTTGTAACGTCGGGTGATGGTTTTCACCTGCTTGCTTACGCGCTTCTGAGCGTTGTTCACGGTAGATGACATAAGCACGAGCAACTTTTTGCTCGCCTGTACGCATGAGCGCAAGTTCAACTTGGTCTTGAATTTCTTCAATGTGAATAGTTCCGCCAGACGGTAAACGGCGGTTGAATGTGTTCAACACCATTTCAGTCAGTTGTTCGATCCGATCATGAATGCGGCTTGAATCGGCGCTTTGTTGACCTTCTACAGCCAAAAACGCTTTGCCAATTGCAACTGCAATTTTTTCAGCATCAAAAGCGGCAACATCACCAGTGCGTTTAATCACTTGTAATTGACCAGGGGTTGAGGTGATTACGCTCATGTCAGCATAGCTCCATTGTCATCTATTGTTATGTTTATGGACCATTAAACTGGGCAAAATTTAGGCCGCAGTGATTGAGGGATAAACACAAGACTTAGTGGTTTAAAATTGAATTGAACACAAGATACGGGAAAATTGAGGGTAGATCAATATTGACTTTTTCTTTTAAATTTTGACTATTTTAAGATTCAAATTTATCTCAAAAATACCGAATTTTGTCCTTTCGGCTATAAGCCTTATCAGACAAGGGCATAGCATAGCAAAGCTCGGAAAAACTGCTTATAGATAACCTTGTGGATAACTTTAAAAGTTGTGAGATAATTTTTCCAAAGGCTGCAAAGGCTTGATCTAGTGCAAAAAATACCCATTTTGTAACTTTATATTTCTTAAATCTGTTTGAAAATCACCAAAACTAGAAAAGTGCTATAAATTCAATGCTTAATAAAAATATAACAAAATAATACGCAGATGTATCAGTTTGGTGAACAGTATCTTGTTTACAATGTAAACGTGTGTATATTGCAAATTATATCAAGACCTATCTCTCAGATTTTAAAAGGATAGGTCGAATCCAATAAAGGGACAGGTTATGAGTCAAGAAGAAAAGTTACCAAAAATTTTAATTGTTGAAGATGATGAACGCCTTGCACGACTTACGCAGGAATACTTAATTCGCAATGGTTTGGAAGTTGGGGTAGAACCAGATGGCAACCGCGCGATTCGCCGTATTATTGCCGAGCAGCCCGACCTTGTGGTGCTTGATGTGATGTTACCAGGTGCCGATGGTTTAACCATTTGTCGTGAAGTTCGTCCACATTATCATCAACCGATTTTAATGCTGACTGCGCGTACTGAAGATATGGATCAGGTGCTAGGTCTGGAAATGGGTGCAGATGACTATGTTGCAAAACCTGTGCAGCCGCGTGTGTTGTTGGCGCGTATTCGTGCTTTATTGCGCCGTACCGACAAAGTGACTGAAGATGAAGTCGCACAGCGCATTGAATTTGATGATTTAGTGATTGATAACGGTGGTCGTTCTGTGACTTTAAATGGTGAACTGGTTGATTTCACCAGCGCAGAATATGACTTGTTATGGTTATTGGCTTCAAATGCAGGGCGTATTTTATCTCGTGAAGATATTTTTGAGCGTCTGCGTGGTATTGAATATGATGGTCAAGACCGTTCAATTGACGTGCGTATTTCACGTATTCGTCCAAAAATTGGCGATGATCCTGAAAATCCAAAACGTATTAAAACTGTGCGCAGTAAAGGTTATTTGTTCGTTAAAGAAACCAACGGCATGTAATACGCTTTTTTCTGAGTCAAATACTGACTCAAATATAAAATAAGTCACATAGGACGGGTTTTGTGCTTAAACACAGTATATTCTTGCGCATATATGCAGGATTGGTGATCTTAGTTGCAGTAGTTGCCATTTTGGCGTACTTATTGGTGCAAATCATCAACTATCAGCGTGCGCAAGAATATCGTGAGTCTTTAACTGATGGTATGGCTTATATTATTAGTGAAGGGATTGCACGACAGCAAAACGAACAGCAAAAGAAAGACTGGATTTCTGATGCATCCGATTTGCTGGAATTGCCCATCTATTATGTGCAGGCAGACAAAGTAGATTTGTCGCGCACAGAGCTTAGACGGATTAAAGAACGTAAAGCCGCTGTGCGCTATGATGCCGAAAATATGATTGCCTATATTATTTTGGGTATGAAAGATGATCCAAATCATTATTTATATATCAAGGCAGATAAAATTACAGAACGGCAAATGAAAGCTTTGCCGATTTTTGTTTTAGATTATTTGGTGTATTACCCGGGTCAGGAAAAAGAATATCTAGCCAAAATTCAGCAGCACTTTTCTTATCCAGTCAATATTAAAAATATTCAGGAACTGCCACTCGATTCTGAACAGATTGGGCGTTTAAGACTCGATCACAGCATTATTTTATATCGTGACAATGCCACCGTGCGTGGTACAACCATCTCGATTGTGTCACCGATGCCAAATTCACCCTCAGAAGTCTTGGTTTTAGGGCCTGTGCCGTTATTTAACTGGATGCCATTCCAGTTGGCAGCAGGCATTACCTTGCTCAGTATGTTTATGTTGAGTTTGGGGGTTTATGGTCTGATCTTGCCTATGCAACGTAAGATCCGCCAAGTGAACTATGCCTTAAACCGCACCAAATCGGGTGATTTAAACATGCGTTTGCCTGTAGATGGCACAGATGAAATGGCAAGTTTGGCATCTAGCTATAACAGCATGTCTGACCATATTCAGCGTTTGATTGAAGCGCAGCGTGAACTGATGCGCGCTGTATCGCATGAGCTGCGCACGCCTGTGGCACGTATTCGTTTTGGTATGGAAATGCTGGCAGAAGAAGATGATTACGAATATCGCTTACAGCAAGTCGAAATGATTGATAAAGATATTGAGGCTTTAAACACCTTGATTGATGAGATCATGACCTATGCCAAACTTGAACAGGGCATGCCATCTTTAGAAATTGAAAAGATCGTTTTGGTTGAAGTGCTAGAGCAGGTGGCTACGGAAACAGAAGCATTGAAAACCCAAAAAGATATTCAATTGCTTGCCCCACCTGTGACTTTGGAAGTGGAAGCTGAACGCCGTTACTTGCACCGTGTGGTACAGAACTTGGTGGGCAATGCAGTCCGTTACTGTGACCATAAAGTCTTGATCAGTGGCGGTATTAACGAACAAGGCATGGCCTATGTTTGTGTGGAAGATGATGGGCCGGGGATTCCCGAACAAGACCGAGAACGTGTATTTGAAGCCTTTGCTCGTTTAGATGACAGCCGCACCCGTGCTTCAGGTGGTTATGGTTTAGGTTTGTCTATTGTAAGCCGCATTGCTTATTGGTTTGGTGGCAAAATTGAAGTCGATCAGAGTCCGAACTTGGGTGGTGCACGTTTTATGATGGTTTGGCCTGCCAAACGGTTTAGTAAGGCAAGAAAAAAAGCCGCAGCAGAGAAAGAAAAAACCACCGATTCATTGACTTGAATTGAGTGCACCAAAACTAATTTTAGACATAAAAAAACCAGTGCAATTCAAGGCACTGGTTTTTTTTAATTGCTTTTTTATCTCTATGCAGATCAATCTACAGCTGAGTGCGATTCTTTATATTGCTGATCGGCCTGTTCAAAACGGTCTGTCACTTCATGACTTGGCGCTTTACCCAATAAACTCACCACGACAATCGCAATCCAAGAACACACAAAGCCTGGAATAATTTCATAAATACCCGTATCTGCCCAAAGGTTTTTCCAAAGAATGACCATAAGTGCGCCGACAACCATCCCCGCCAATGCACCATTTAAAGTCATGCGTTTCCAGAACAAAGACAAAATGATTAGTGGACCAAATGCTGCACCGAAGCCTGCCCAAGCATAAGAAACCAATCCCAAGACTTTTGATTCAGGATTACCCGCCATCCAAATAGCAAGCAGCGCAATCATGAGTACCATGCCGCGTCCGACCCACACCAATTCATTTTGTGAGGCATTTTTACGCAGGAACGATTTGTAAAAATCTTCGGTTAAAGTACTTGAACAGACCAAAAGTTGACAGCTTAGGGTACTCATCACAGCAGCTAAAATTGCAGCCAGTACCACACCTGCCACCCACGGATTAAACAGGATTTTGGTCAGTTCCATAAATACTGTTTCAGGGTTGGCATTGACCACACCTGCCAGTTCAGGATGTTGCTGGAAGTAGGCGATACCAAAAAAGCCCGCAGCCACCGCACCGCCTAAACATAGTGTCATCCATGTCATGCCAATACGACGTGCATTCGGAATAGACTTGACTGAATCAACCGCCATAAAACGCACTAAAATATGCGGCTGTCCAAAATAGCCTAAGCCCCATGCCATGAGGGAAATGATCGCGACCCAGCTTAAATCACTGACTAAATTCAGCGCCTGCGGACGAGCCGCTTCTAAAGCAAGTGTGACTTGGCTGAGGTCAGAAAAGCTGAGTAGGGTAATGATAGGGGTCAGCAAGAGCGCAAAAATCATCAAGCCAGCCTGAATGGTGTCCGTCCAGCTGACTGCCAAGAAACCACCAATAAACACATAGCTGATGGTGGCAATAGCACTAATCCACAATGCAGTGCTATAAGGCAGATCAAACATACTTTCAAATAAGCGCGCACCTGCAACCATGCCCGAAGCACAATAAATCGCAAAGAAAATTAGAATTACGCAGGCAGATACAATCCTTAAAATTTTTCTTTGATCATTAAAACGGTTAGAAAAATAATCAGGCAAAGTCAGTGCATTGTGCTGTACTTCGGTGTGTACTCGTAAACGACCTGCCACCAAAAGCCAGTTTAGCCATGCGCCAATAATCAGACCAACGGCAATCCACATTTCAGACAAACCTGAAAGATAAATGGCACCAGGCAAGCCCATCAGCAACCAACCACTCATATCGGATGCGCCTGCAGAAAGTGCGGTGACAAAACTGCCAAGACGACGACCACCTAAAATGTAGTCCGAGAAATTTCGAGTCGCGCGATAAGCCAATAAACCAATGACAATCATGGCGACAATATAAAACAGGAAAGTAATAATGGTGGGGTTGAGTGCGCTCATACAGTATCCATTTGGGTTTTGGACAGTCGACTAAAATACAGACCGCTGCTAGATGTGAGTCACTCAATTTGGTGAGTGCAGACATCTCATCTGCGGTGCTGATTTCATCAAGAAACGCGAAATTTAACCATACATTAAAAAATATTTCAGATTTTTTTCTGAATGGGCATAAAATAGGCAGCTTGAAAGCTGCCTATCATCTTGATGTTTATCTGATTTGCTTATGGATTATTGCGACCCATAACACCACGAATAGTATTCAAGACATCTGCAGGTAAGACCACAGTTTTGGCATTGTTCGATTTCGCCATATCTTGCATGGCTTTTACATATTGCTCACCCAATAAGTATGCCACAGGAATTTCTTTATCACCTACCGCAGAGCTGACCATTTCAATGGCACGTTGAGAAGATTCTGCCAATACAACTTGCGCTTCTGCATCACGACGTGAAGCTTCCAAACGACCATCGGCTTCTAAAATAGCCGCTTGTTTTTCACCATCGGCTTTGGTTACGGTAGCACGACGCTGACGTTCTGCTGCAGCTTGTTCTTCCATAGCTGCCTGCATGGTATGCGATGGTTTAATATCCTGAATTTCAACAGTTTTAAGGGTAATTCCCCAGTCTGAAATATCATCAGAAATGGCTGCTTTGAGTTTGGCTTTGATGTGATCACGTGAAGACAAGGCATCATCCAAATCCATTTCACCCACAATAGAGCGCAATGAGGTTTGAACAAGGTTTTGAATCGCCCAAGTATAGTTTTCAATGCCATACACTGCTTTTTCAGGAGTCGTGAGGTTTATGTACGCAACCGCATTCATGAGTAGAACTGCGTTGTCACGGGTAATAACTTCCTGAGATGGAATATCTAATACAATATCTTTGGTGGTGACTTTATAGGCCACTTCATCGACATAAGGAATGACGAAGTTGAGTCCTGGTGCAAGTGTGGTGTGGTATTTACCCAGACGTTGCACAATCCATTTATAACCTTGCGGAACAATTCGCACGCCTTTAAAAATCGTAATTCCAACAAAGGCTAAAATCGCTAAAACAATAATAGATCCACCAGACATTTTAATTTCTCACTTTTTCGTTGTCATGTGCACTGTGATGCGGCTGCACCACTAAATCATTACCCAAAATATCAATCACGCGAATCCGATCTCCCACTTGTACAGGGCTCGTGGTACGGCAGTTCCATTCGTCTGAACCCAGCACAGGCATGGGGAAACGGACTTTAATTTGATCATGTTCCAAGTTGGTTTGAATGACCATGCCAATTTGTCCAATGGTGGCTTCGCGTGATAAACCTGCTTTAGTTTTATCGGTAGATAAGGGTTTGATAAACTTAAACCACGCCAAGGTACACAGTACCGACAAGATAATCCACATCACTAATTGGGTTGTGGTGCCCATCATGGGGAACATCCAGTATAAAATACCGACCATGATTGCCCCAATGCCAAACCATAAAGCGGCAAACGCAGGCAAGAGCAGTTCTGAAAGCATTAATAAAACGCCTAGTACAAACCAGTGCCAAGGTTCAAGAACGAATTCCATACATCTACTCGCGTATTTTTACGATAGGTTGATTCTAGTTGCTTAGAGAAACGCATCGACTTAAAAAGATGCGCTCTCATCACTTTAACAGATCAATAAGTTTATGAATATTAAAAAAATCACTGAATCTTAAAATTTCGGACGCGGTGCAGGTTTCAGGGCGGCAGGTGATTTTTTAAAGTGAGTGATGGCTTGCTGAATTGCTTTGACCTGTAATTGCGCAGCTTTTTCACCTTCTAAAATGGTTTGGTTACTGGCTTTTAAATCCAGTGTGCCAATATGTCCAACTTTCGGTTGAATCACGATATTGGCCTGCGCCAATTCCTGATTGATACTTTGCTGTCCCATAATATTTAAAGTTTGATCGAGTAAGCCCCACATGCTGACAGGTTGATTGCCTGTCGGACGTGCAGAAATATCCACCGCAATGACTAAATCGGCACCCATGGCTTTAGCCGTCTGTACGGGAATTGGGCTGACCAAGCCGCCATCCACATATTGTGTTCCGCCAATGGTGGCAGGTACAAAAACATTCGGAATACTGCAAGAGGCACGTACGGCTTGACCAGCATTGCCTTTAATAAAGTCGGCTTTACGTCCATTATCTAAACGTGTGGCAACGGCAGCAAAACGAATTGGAAATTTTTCAATCGGTTTATTGGCTACGTGTTGATTGACAAAGTCTTGTAACTTTTGACCTGCAATAAAACCCTGACGGTTTAAGGTTAAATCACGAATGTCGGATTCTTTAAAGGTTAGGGCAATATGTTGGAGCTGATAAGGACTTTTACCACTGGCGTATAAACTGCCGACAAAGCTGCCTGCACTGGTGCCTGTGACAATTTTTGGTTTAATCCCGTGAGACTCTAAAACTTTAATGACGCCAATATGTGCAAAACCTTTAGCACCACCGCCACCCAGCGCCAGTGCAATTACAGGTTCACGTGCTTGGATAGGTGTGGTGCTTGGCGGTGTTTTTGTTGTTTTGTCGCAGCCAGCCAAAGTTAGAGCTAGTACGCCCACTAAAGAATAACGAATCAGTTGCATATCAAATCTAAATTTAGATCAAAGAATATTGCGCCCATCTGAACAAAAAATAGAAACTTTGACTAGCCCTTTTTCAAAAGCTTTTGTAACGGTTTTGCCAACCAATGTGGATTTTTAGCCGAAAACTTGCCGTGATATTGCGTATAAATTGCATCTAAATCTTGAGCATAATCGCCCGTAGGATGAAACACGCCCAAAATATGAATGGTTTTGTGTGCATAATCAAAAGAGAACATCACAATTGGGATATTGGCGCCGTAGGCAATATGGTAAAAGCCACTGCGGATATTTTCGGCTTGTTTACGTGTGCCTTCGGGCGCCATACCAATCCAGATTTTTTCTTTTTTTCGTACAATCTCAATAATATCTTGGGTATGTCCTTGAGGAGAATGGCGCACCACAGGAATTACCCCAATCCAGTTTAAAAGTGGCTTGAGTGGGGTTTCAAATAAAGTGTGCTTACCAAAAATAGTAATTTGAATACCTAAACCGAGTAGGGCGGTAAAACCATGCCACGCATCAATATTTGACGTATGCGGTGAGATAATAGCAACTGCTTTGGTCAAGTTGGGAAATTCGCCCACCATTTGCCAGCCTTGCGCCAAAAAAATATTTTTAAATAAAGCACGACTGCTGGCTGTTCCACGTTGTGGAACTTGGTCGGGTAACTGTGGAAATTGCCGTGCACTGCGTGCAAAAGGATTGGTGATTTTCATGAATGCGATGTCATCCTGACGTGCGTGATTAACAACAATAAATACCCAATATCATGACGCATGAATCTAAATCTATTCAAGATATTAGACTTTCGCTTTGTCTGATTCATTGGCAAAATAGTCGAAATCTGAATGTGAAAGTGATGAAAAATAACAATCCATTATTCAAAATTTTAGTGTAGTACTGCGTTTTTTTGATCTTTTGCCCATATCTAAATTGAGATGCTATGCCCAATTTGCGCCAAACTTATTTGTTGTTATTTTCTCTGTATTGGGCGCAGGGCTTGCCTGTTGGTTTTATGACCCATGCCTTGCCTGTGATTTTACGTGCGCAAGGTGTGTCTTTGGCACATATTGGCGGTTTCGGTTTGTTAATGCTGCCATGGTCAATCAAAGTGTTTTGGGCACCTTTGGTGGATCGCTTTGGACATTCATATTTTGGGCATTATCGTAGCTGGATTTTGCCGTGCCAGTGGCTGAGTGTTTTGGTGCTGATTGGGCTGTCCTTTTTACCGATTGAGTCCTCAAATCATCCTATATATTTGTGGGTGTTTTTTGTGGCTTTGCTCGGTATGAACTTGGTCGGTGCAACCCAAGATATTGCCACCGATGGTTTGGCGGTCAATATTTTACAAGCCAAACAGCAACATTGGGGTAATACCTTTCAGGTGGTTGGTTCACGACTGGGCTTTATTGTGGGTGGTGGTGCAATTCTGTGGGCATTGGATTGGCTAGATTGGCAAAAAACTTTCTTAATTTTAGCGGGATTGGTGTTTTTAAATACCTTGCCAATTTTAATGTTTAAAGAGCCACAACATGCTGCTAAACAAGTGCTTGTTCAAGCTCAAAGTAAAATGTCATTTCACGCACGTCTTGCTGCGATTCGTGAATATCTGCGCTATTTTGTGGAAACGCCTGTACTGTACGCATGGCTATGGGTGTTACTCAGCTTTAAAATTGCCGATGGTTTGGCTGGCCCTTTATTAAAACCTTTAATGGTAGATTTAGGCTTAAGCTTTTCTCAAATTGGCATTTATGTGACCATGTTGGGAGCAATGGCCGCTTTGTTGGGTGCAGGCATCGCAGGGTTGATGCTGAAATGGTGGTCTAGAGCGCATGCCCTCATCATTTTTTCTGTGCTTAAAATTTTGAGTTTAGTGGCCTATGCTTATTTGGCTGAATTGTATGAACAGCAAGTTGATGTTGCACACTGGCTGATTTATAGCATTAATGCTGCAGAAGATTTGTGCTCTGCCATGTTACTTGTGGTGATGCTGACCTTGATTATGCAGTACAGCCGTAAACAATACGCAGGGACCGACTTTACATTTCAGGTTGCGATTATGGCGACTGTGAGCGGGGTACTCTATACCCTGAGTGGAATGTTGGGCGATGCTTTAGGCTATGCGAATTACTTATTGTTGATTTGTATTGTTGCGATTTTTTGCCTTGTACCGATCTGGAAATGGGCAAAGCTTGCGAAAAGCACTCATTTATCAGCACTTGAATAAGAATATAGATCATCAAGACAGGATGACAGACTTAAACCACTTTAAAAAATACATTGAGTGAAAAAATAAAAGCGACCCTTAAAGAGTCGCTGGAGTATAAAAGGTATCCACATTGAAGTAGATACCGATCTCGTTTTTGTGATTTTCAAAAATTATTATTTGCGCTTTCAGTGCTTCACTTCGGCAGCGCAGGCAGTATAACTTTAAATTATGACAATCCTGCGACAGTTTAAGTCGCATAGAGATGTGTTGCAGCTAAAATCAACATATTCTAGCTGCGGTATGGGGTATTGATTGCCTGTGTCCATTGTTGGTGATTACAACGCGGGCAGACTTCATTGGCATGTTTAAGTAAACGGACATGCCCGCAATACATGCAGGCATAATAAGTGTGTGGAACTATGCGGTACGCGAGTTGGCAAGCTTTAGGAAATAAGGGTAAACCATAGCGTGTGGCATCGCCATGAAAAAACAACATGCTGAATTTTCCATCACTTTCTAGTAAGCCAACACGTACTTGCCCTAAATGCTCCACGCCTTGTTGGCGCATTTCGGCAAAGAATTCATCATGCGACATTTTACCGTACTTAATTTTTTCTAAGACCAATTCACCATCTTCTACAATATATAGCGATTTACCTTCAATCAAATCTTCAAAGGGTTGGTATTTCATCATGAGCCATGTGGTCAGGCGATACATCCCAATCACCACTGTCATCACCACCAAGGCATGTACCAAGGGTAAATCTTCAGTGAACATAGGGTCGCCCGCAATAGAACCGAGCGATAAAATAATGGCCAATTCAAAAATAGAAAGCTGGCGTACTCCGCGTTTTCCTGTGAGGCGTAAAAATAGAATAATCATGCCAAACATGAGTGCAGCACGAATCATTAATTCTGCAACAAATGTCCATGTGGTGTCGTGAATAAAGATGGTAAACCAATCCATAGATTGTCTATTTTGTTATTTTGATGCTTGATACTATGCTTAAATTGAGTGGGTAAAATAGTGGTTTTGAGTAAAGAACTGCAATTATTTGAGTGGTTTAGAAAAAAATAAAAAACTGTTATATTGTCTAAAAACTATAATTACAAAAAATAATGAATCAGAAGATGAATCCGCAACTCTTACAATTTGCCAAATCTATGCGCCATGCTGCTACGGATGCTGAAAATTTGCTGTGGCAACTACTTCGTGCCAAACGCTTTATGGCGCTTAAATTTAGACGTCAGCAGGTAATTGCGCCGTATATTGTAGATTTTTACTGTCATGAGGTTGGCTTGGTCATTAAGTTGGATGGCGGTCAGCACAATACGGAAAATGGTCAGGCTTATGATGTAGAACGCAGTCAATTTTTAGAGGCTTTGGGCTTAACAGTGGTTTGGTATTGGAATCATGATGTTTTGAGTCGGATGGATGTGGTGTTAGAAGATTTGTGGAATGTGTGTTGTGAATATAAAGATAGTCATTTTAAATAACTATATCGAAATGACAGCATTGTAATGGAGGGATTGGATTGTTAAAGTATCTATATAAATTTTAATAAGTTAAGATAATTATGAGTGATTGGAATGATTTTCTAGAAGAAATTAAAAAAGCTGAGGATGAATTAGGTAGTCCTAATGAGGTTTGGTATAGAGGACAATATGATTGTACTTGGGAGTTGCAACCAAGCTTGCCGAGATTTAACGATTGGGAAAAAAAAGAAAAAATACTTTTTGAGGAATTTAAACGTCTATCAGTTGGACTTTTTCCAACCAGAACTAATGATTGGGAAACTTTGTTTGATATGCAACATTATGGTATTCCTACAAGGTTATTAGATTGGACAAGTGTTCTTGGTGTTGCTCTAGCATTTATTTTGCATTCAGATTTTTCTAATGACAAAGAGAGTGCTATCTATATCCTTAACCCACTTCAATTAAATCGTTTAAGTGGAAAAGAGGAAATTATTAATATTCCTGATAATCGTAAATATGATTATAAAACTATATATTGGGAACACACACCTCAAAAGGCTGAGAGACCACTAGCAATACAACCTAACTATATTAGTGATCGTTTGAAAGCACAATCTGGGTGCTTTACGATCTTTGGAACTCAGCAAGGTAATTTTGAAAATACATCATCAGAGTGTTTTAGGAAAGTCATATTAAAGGCTTCTGCGAAGGAGGAAGCTAGGAAGTTTCTAAGATGGGCAAATTTAAACGAATTTACTATATATCCTGATATTGTTGGAATTTCTAATCATATTAAGACAAAAATTCTGTAGGTAGTTATACAAATGAAATTAGACAAGAAAGATCGTTTAATATTGATCAATCAATATAAAATATTAGCTAAATTAGATGCTAATGATGCTCATTATTATAATGAATTAATCCAAATTCTGGAAAATGGCTATGAGATTTTCTATTCAATGTTAGATCAATGGATAGATAATGAAATGCCAGAAGACGAAAGCCGATTTGTATTAAATATTTTAGATTTATATCGAGCAATCGAAGACTTGAAGCGCAGAACAAAAGATGAAAATTTATCTAAACATAGTTATGGTATTTTCAATGGGTTTGATGGTAATAATGAGTCTGAATATCTTGGATTTACAAGATTTTTAATTGAAATTCAGGGTAAATTTCAAGAACAGAAGCAATACTATTATCAAAATGATCATTTAAATAGTCATTGTCCTATGGTTAGTAAATATAAAAGAATGCTTGAATTGTCTGAAAATGAAAATATTTGGCAAATGGATATAGAAACTGCTTTAAAAATTTTAGATGCATAAAAAATCCCCTCAATTGAGGGGATTTTAGATCAAACTAACAACACATTAAAGCGCCGCAATCTGCTCCATATTCGCTTTAATTTTCGCTAACTGATCTGCAAATTCAGCAAGTTTCACTTTCTCGCCTTCAACCACAGCCGCAGGGGCTTTAGCTACAAAACCTTCATTGCTAAGTTTAGTGGCAATTTGGTCATGCTGCTTTTGAACCTTGTCTAAGTCTTTTTGTAGGCGCCCCAATTCCGCTTTCGGGTCAATTAAACCCTTCATTGGAACAAATACAGACACATGGCCGACTACAGAAGAAGAAGACAATGGTGGTTGTTCACCATCCGCCAAGAAGGTAATGCTCTCAACTTTCGCCAATGCTTTAAACAACGGCTCAATACGAGAAATTTGTGCTTTTTCTGCTTCAGTGGTGTTTTGTAAAAGTACAGGTAATAAACGTGCATTACCTAGACCCATCTCACCACGAATGTTACGCACCGCACCAATTAAACCTTGTAGCCATTGCATATCTGCTTCGGCTTGTTCGTTGATTTTGGCTTCATCTGCAACAGGGTAGTTTGCCAACATAATGCTTTCGCCACCCAAGCCAATCATTGGCGCAAGTGTTTGCCAAATTTCTTCAGTCAAGTACGGCATGATTGGGTGAGCAAGACGTAAAGAAGCTTCCATCACCGCAAGCAATACACGACGAACTTCAGCTTTACGTTCTTCAGAAACAGACTCATCATTCAGAACTGGTTTGGTCAGCTCTACATACCAGTCGCAGTATTCATTCCAAATAAAGTCATAAATCGCTTGCGCAGCCAAGTCTAAACGATACGTTGCAAACGCTTGATGAACAGCTTGTTCTGCCTTTTGTAAACGGCTCACAATCCACTGCTCAGGCAATTCCCAAAGGTCTTGACGTGCTTCTTGACCAACCGTTTGACCTTCAACATTCATCAATACAAAACGAGTTGCATTCCAAATTTTGTTGGCAAAGTTACGGTAACCTTCCACCCGTTTCATATCAAACTTGATGTCACGACCCGTGTTTGCCAATGCACAGAAGGTAAAACGAACCGCGTCTGTACCGTAAGCCTGAATTCCTTCTGGGAATTCTTTGCGGGTCGATTTTTCAATTTTTGCCGCTTGTTTCGGGTTCATCAAACCTGTGGTACGTTTTTGTACTAAAGTTTCAAGATCAACACCATCAATCAAGTCTAATGGGTCAAGTACGTTGCCCTTAGACTTCGACATTTTTTGACCTTCGCTGTCACGTACCAAACCATGTACATACACAGTTTTGAACGGCACTTGTGGCGTACCATCTTCATTTTTCATGAAGTGCATGGTCAGCATGATCATGCGGGCAACCCAGAAAAAGATGATGTCAAAACCCGTGACCAATACATCTGTTGGATGGAAGGTGTTTAAGAAGTAGTTGGCTTTGTCTTTTTCAGCATCGCCTGTCCAGCCTAAAGTTGAGAATGTCCACAGACCTGATGAGAACCATGTATCGAGTACGTCTTCGTCTTGGTTCAATTCAACGTCAGCGGGGATGTTGTTTTTCGCACGAACTTCTGCTTCGTCACGACCAACGAATACATTACCTTCAGCATCATACCAAGCGGGAATACGGTGCCCCCACCACAATTGACGCGAAATACACCAATCTTGAATGTTGTTCATCCACGCCATGTACATATTGCTGTACTGCTCAGGCACGAACTTGATGCGACCATCTTTCACTGCTTCAATTGCAGGCTGCGCCAACGGTGCAATTTTGACATACCATTGGTCGGTCAATAATGGCTCAACAATCACGCCTGAACGGTCACCGCGAGGTGGTTTTAGCGTGTATGGTTGGATCTTATCTAACCAGCCTTCAGCTTCCGCTTGCTCAATCAGTTTCTTACGTGCTTCAAAACGCTCTAAACCGATGTAATCTGCTGGTGCAGGGATGGTTTTAGAAATTTGTTCACCGGCTTTTTCGATATATTCAAATTCAGCCAGAACTTCGGCATTTTTGTTGAAGATGTTGATGATTGGCAATTCGCAGCGTTTGCCCACTTCATAGTCATTGAAGTCGTGGGCAGGGGTAATTTTCACACAGCCTGTACCGAATTCTTTATCGACATATTCATCTTTAACGATTGGAACCGCACGACCTGTAATTGGCAGGATGATGTTTTGACCAACAAGGTGCGAGTAACGCTCATCATCAAGGGCAACCGCAACCGCAGTATCACCCAGCAATGTTTCAGGACGAGTGGTTGCCACTACAATGTGATCTTTACCATCGTGAGTGCGTAGTGATTTATCTTCAAAGAAATATTTGAAGTGCCACAATGAACCTTGTTCTTCTTTATCCGACTCAACTTCTAAGTCAGAAAGGGCAGTTTGTAATTTTGGATCCCAGTTTACAAGGCGTTTGCCGCGGTAAATTAAACCTTCTTCGTGTAGTTTCACGAAAACTTCTTTCACCGCATTCGATAAGCCTTCGTCCATAGTGAAGCGTTCACGTGACCAATCTACCGAAGAACCTAAACGGCGGATTTGACGGGTAATGTTACCGCCAGATTGTTCTTTCCATTCCCAGACTTTTTCGATGAATTTTTCACGACCTAAGTCATGGCGGCTGATATTTTGCGCGCCCAATTGACGCTCTACTACCATTTGTGTGGCAATACCCGCGTGGTCTGTACCCGGTTGCCATAAAGTATTTTTACCCGACATACGGTTAAAGCGCGTGAGGGCATCCATAATGGCGTTGTTAAAACCATGACCCATGTGCAAGCTACCTGTGACGTTTGGCGGCGGAATCATGATACAGAATGATTCGCCTTTTTCAGACGGCTTAAAGTAGCCGTTTTCTTCCCAAGTCTTGTACCATTTTTTCTCGATCTCGGTAGGATCGTAGGTTGTAGCAATATTTTGCGCTGAATCAGTCATAGTAAGAACAGGTTAAAAGTGAATAAAAAATTGTAACTATTGTAGCAAAAAAATTGCCCGCTAAGCGAGATTCAACTCAGCCAAACTTATCGCAATTGGCAGTTGGGCAAACTCATCGTATGATGGGCGACAAGTATGATAAAAACTTCAAGTTCTCCGTTGCCTGTAACACTGTTTTAAACTGGGTTTAAGCAATGGATTTTAAAATAGATGAAAACACATCAATACGGTCAAAATAGGCAAGTTCAGTTATGACTTATGCTGTATCTTTAAAATTAAAACCAGAAACATATCAAAGATTTCAACACATTCATCAACAACTCAATGCAGGTGAATCGGAAAGTTTATCTAAAGCTTTGGGGGCGGTACTGACCGATATTTCTTGTGAAATTATTGAGCAACTTTTTGGTGAATTGTCACGTTCTAGTCATTCACTGGATGGTGAATCTGAAAAAATTATTCAGCAAGTCATACAAACCATGCAAAAATATATGCCATGGTCGGTGTCGTTTTTTGGCAATGAACGCTTAACGCCTATGGTGAATTATCTGGCAAGCATGATGTATCAGCAGGAAGGGCAAGGTTTTGTGACTTATCCTGTCGATAGTATTGTTATGAAAGAAACGTTGGGTTGTATTGAGCAAATTCGGCAGGGCAACAGTGCATGTATTGCGCCTGCATTTAAAGGGTTTACTCAAATTATTGATCAGGGCGTGGGTTATTTAATTCGTGATCCGAAAAAAATGCTGAAATTTAATTTGGTGGTCGATAAAACTTTAAACGGCGTGATTCATTTGACTACGCAACTGGGGTATAAACGCCTAGAAAAAATGGGTGCGCAATTCGATTTGGAAAGTGCAGAGATATATTTAAACCATTTTCTTGGGTTTTTGCAGCATCCTGCAAAACCTAAGACTTAAATTTTGATGACTTAAATTTTTAAATAACGCGGACAAACGGTTATGGCAAAACGGGAAAACTTGGAACATAAAGTGGTGTGGATTACAGGTGCATCTTCTGGCATTGGTAAGGCATTGGCAAAAGAGTGTGCTTTACAAGGTGCACAAGTGATTTTAACCGCACGTCGTTATGAAGAACTTGAAAAAGTACGCGTGAGTTTGCTGAATCCTGAACGTCATCTTTCTGTATGTGCAGATATTACCAATGAAAGTCAGGTGTTACATGCGTATGAACAAGTTTTGGCACGTAAAGGACGCATTGACTGGCTAATTAATAATGCAGGTTTAAGTCAGCGCGCTTTAATTGCCGATACCACTATGCAGACTGAACGCACCATTATGGAAGTGGATTATTTTTCTCAGGTCTTTCTGACCAAAACTGTCTTGCCGACCTTTTTACAGCAAAAACATGGTCGCATTATTTTTGTATCTAGTGTTGCAGCATTATTGGGTACGCAATATCGCGCGTCATATTCTGCAGCGAAAAGTGCCATTCACATGTGGGCGAATAGTTTGCGTGCCGAAGTAGCGGAGCAGGGCGTACAGGTTTCAGTTGTTTTCCCAGGATTTGTGAATACCAATGTGTCTTTTAATGCGTTGAATGGTGAAGGCAAACCACAAGGGCATCAAGATGAAGCCATTGAAAATGGTTTAGATGCCGATGTTTTTGCTAAAAATACAGTTAAAGCACTCATGGCAGGCGATGAATATATCGTGGTCGGGGGCGCTAAAGAAAAACTGGGCGTGTTGGTGTCGCGTTTATCGCCAAGTACTTTATATAAAATGATTCGTAAAACCAAAGTGAAGTAATTTTTAATCAAAGTGACTTCAAAATAAAATAATAAAAACAAAAAGAAGGATGAGCCATGCGTTTAATAATGAAAGGTTTTTTTTTATCAGCGCGTGGCTTTTCGCTTTCTTAGGGATGACTCAAACGACATTTGCCAAATTACAAACAAACGATGATTCGTTGTGTAAACAACCTGAATATATTGAAAAGATTTTACGACAGCACACAAATACAACCACAGTGAATGAGGACTTTTTGGCTTGTGCAGATTTCCCCAATGTTACTGAACAAACTTTAATTGCTTATGCTGAAACTCAGACAAAAGATGATCAACCTGTAGATGATTATCAGCTGACTTTTTTAACCGTAAATAGTAAAACGCAAAAGCTTCATTCAATCTATCACGTGAAAGAGCTTTTGCCTTCAGATGCAATTGAACTGCGTTCTATCCATTTAGATTTGGCGCCGTATCAAGTTTCTGAAAGCTTAAGGGCAATTGGTTTAAGAAGGAATTATGCAGGACGTTCAAGTGCCAATCCATTTTCGGCGCAAGTACTCGATTTATATGATTTACAACATAACAAGAAAATTTTAAACGGCTTAATCGTAGCGCGCTATCAGGCAGAAACCGATACACGTTGTAATGCCAAAGTAATAGAAAGCAAAGCTATTTTAATGATCTTGCGAAATACAACTCGACAATATTTTGATATGCAATTACGTGATCGTATTCAACATTATGAAATGTCGGGCGATTTAGAAAATTGCAAAGAAACTAAACGAGTGTCTACTCAACAGCGTTTCACTTTAAAATTTGATGGTCGGCAATATCAAATTCCTCAGCCTTATCGAGATCAGTATTTATACTAAATTCTTTACAAACGCTGAAAGATGTACTCAGCGTTTTGCAGAGAATTGACTAACGCTATTTTGAACCGCCGTTCCATAAGCAAAGACTTCGACCATGCCGCCTTGCATCCCCAATTCTGTGGTGCTTAAACGCAGCCCCATAATATGATTTGCGCCCATTTTTTCAGCTTCTAATTTTAAACGGACGATGGCTTCACGACGCGCCCGCTCGACAATACTTTCATAACTGGTCAAGCGCCCGCCAAAGAAGTTCTGAATATTGGCAATCACAAACTTAAAATAATCATGAGAAATGACCACATTGCTGTGTATCAATTGCCCAAAATTGGGACTGGTCTGGAAGCGGTTATTATCAATCTGAATATAACTTAAACGCAGTTCTTGCTCGGCTAAATATTTGAAATGTTTGCGTTCGTTGTGTCGCCCAAAACCAAAGCCTACGGCAAATAAAATCGCAAAGACAACAATTTGCAGAATTAAATTATCCATGTGATGTTATTCCTGTTCAATAATCTTTGCTTTAGTGTGATGCTGGAAATGGGTCTGGAAGTTTAGGAATATCTGCCTCGACCACCACTGCTGTACCATAAACAAACAATTCCGAAGCACCTTGAGCGATATTTGAAGTAGAAAAGCGAATCCCAACAATAGCATTGGCACCTAAACCACGTGCTTTAGCAATCATACGATCCATCGCTTCTTGGCGTGATTCTTCTAGTAATTCGGTATAAGCCGTTAATTCACCACCGACAATATTTTTGAGTCCTGCCAAGAAGTCACGCCCCACATGCTTACTGCGTACGGTGCTGCCATAGACCACATCAATTTGCCGTGAAATACGATGACCTGGTACAGATTCAAGATTACTAAGCAACATAAGATTCTAATATTTAAAAACAAGACGTATTGAAGATATGAAATGTGCTTGCAAAAAGCAATAAAAAAGCCCACCGAAGTGAGCTGATTTAGTCTTTATATCTGAGCTGTTAAGCAGCAAATTTAAGGTAGACGCAAAGACTTATTGCGCTTTACGTTCTGCCGATGATGCAGGTTGTGATGTGGCATCTGAAGTATTGGCTTTCACACCGCCACCCAAAGATTTATACAACTCCACCTGATTGTTCAAATTGGCTTGTTCCAACAACAATAAACCTTGTTCTGCTGCATAAGACGTACGCTGTGCATCCAACACGGTTAAATAGTTGTCAATGCCTGCGCGGAAGCGTGCATTAGATAATTTATAAGTGGTATTGGTCGCATCAACCAAGCGTTTTTGTGCCGCTAAACGATCACCAATATTTTGACGAACTGCCAAAGCATCATTCACTTCACGGAATGCAGACTGAATTGATTTTTCATAGTCAGCCAAAGCAATTTGTTGATCCGTTTCTGAAATTTTGATGTTGGCTTGGCGTGTGCCCCAATCAAAAATTGGCAAGTCGATGCTCGGGCCCACTGCCCAAACAAAACTGCCTGATTTAAACAAATCACTCAAGTCAGTTGATGCATAGCCTGCATTGCCCGTGAGGCTAATGCTTGGGAATAAACGTGCTTTTGCTGCACCAATATTGGCACCCGCAGCCGATAGTCGATACTCTGCAGTACGAATATCAGGACGGTTATTCAGCAAGTCACTTGGTAAGCCAGCGCCAATTGCGGTAGTTTTGGTAATGTGCGTCACACGCTGCGTTGGCAATAACGCACTTGGAACTTGTTCGCCCACCAACAAGTTCAGCAAGTTTTGTGCTTGCGCGACTTGGGTTTTGTAGTTGGCGACATCATTACGTGCAGTTTCAACTGAAATTTGTGCCTGACGGACAGGTAATTCACTATCAATGCCGACATCAAAACGCTTTTTGTTCAGATTGTAAGATTCAAGTTGCGTTTTTAACGTCTGGTCTGCCAGTTTTAAATTGGCATTGGCAAAAGAATAGTTGAGCCATGCTTGCGCCACCTGACCAATCAAGGCAATTTGTGTGGCATCACGTGAGCTTTGAGTTGCCAAGAAGTTATCTAAGGCATTGTCTTTTAAGCTACGCACACGTCCCCAAAAATCCAGCTCATAGGCAGTAACACCTAAGCCAACGTTATAACGGGTATGTGTACCTAATCCATTGCCCTGATCTTGACGTAGTACGCCACCGCTAGCACCAATGGTAGGCAATTGGTTGTTTTCTGTAATTTGATAAGCTTGCTGCGCACGCTGGATGTTCAGGGTTGCAGTGCGCAAATCACGGTTATTGTTCAGTGCCATATCCAGCACTTGCAATAAGCGCTGGTCGGCAAAGAAATCTTTATAGCCTTGTTCGGCAACCGATGTACCCGTTGCTGTTGCTGTATAGCTGCTCGGAATACTCGCCTGAGCGACGGGCTCTGGCCCACGCATGCTTTGACAGGCTGTCAAAGCAAGCGCAAGGGCAGAAACCGCAATGCCACGGCCTGTAAGAGACCATAAGTTTTGCATCACGATACATGCTCCTGTTGATTTTGTTGTTTTGGTTTGTATTTAAAGATACTTCTGATCCAAACGTAGAACACTGGAATAAAGAAGATCCCTAACAAGGTTGAGCTAATTACACCGCCCAAGACTCCATAACCGACTGAATGTTGGCTACCTGCACCTGCACCAGATGAAAGAGCAAGTGGCAATACACCAAAACCGAAGGCAAGGGTGGTCATAATAATTGGACGTAAACGCATTTTTGCAGCATGCAAAGTGGCTTCAAATAGGTCTTCACCTTTTTCTTGTAGCTCTTTGGCAAATTCTACAATCAAAATGGCGTTTTTCGCAGACAAACCAATCACAGCAATAATTGCCACTTGGAAGTAAATGTTATTGGATAGGTTCGGGTTCTTGAACAAGATCATGCCCCCAAAGGTGAGCAATAATGCCCCGACAATCCCTAACGGTACGACCAAGAGTACTGAGAATGGAATAGACCAGCTTTCATACAAGGCTGCCAAACACAGGAATACAATCAGTAAAGACAACGCATACAAGAACGGTGCTTGGTCGCCCGATTCACGTTCTTCTAGCGATAGGCCTGTCCATTCATAGTCAAAGCCATTTAAGCCCATAGACGGTAATTTAGCGACAATTTCTTCCATGGCTTGCATTGCTTCACCTGAGCTGACGCCCGGAGCAGGTGCACCCTGAATGTTCTTGGCAGATACGCCGTTATAGCGTTCTAAGCGCGGCGAACCATAAGTCCACTCACCTGTTGCAAAGGCAGAGAACGGTACCATTTCACCACGGTTATTGCGCACATACCACTTGTTTAGGTCTTCAGGCATCATGCGTGAGTCTGATTCAGCTTGAACATAAACTTTTTTCACACGACCACGGTCAATAAAGTCATTGATGTACGAACCACCCCAAGCCATGCCCATCGTGCTGTTGATTTCAGCAATGCTGACACCTGCTGCACCTGCTTGCGCCTGATCAATCAGAATACGGTACTGTGGTGTATCTTCCTGACCATTTGGACGTACGCCCATTAAGCGAGGGTCTTTGGCTGCTTCACCCAAGACAATGTTACGTGCCATGGTGAGTTTTTCGTGACCATTACCTGCAGCATCTTTCAGCTGTAAGTTAAAGCCTGCACTCACACCCAATTCAGGCATTGCTGGCAGCTGTAATGGCATGATGTAGGTCGCATCTTTCACAATCATGTTCAGCGCCATACCACGTTGAATAATGGCACCCACTTGTGATTCTGGACTTGTACGTTCACTCCAGTCTTTTAACTTAATGAATGCCATACCAGCGTTCTGACCAACACCCGAGAACGAGAAGCCAGAAACACTAAACACCGACTGCACATGCTCTTTTTCATTTTCTCTGAAGAAGTTAGTCATGCTGGTCATCGTGGCATCAGTACGTTCCAAAGTCGCATTTGGTGGGAGTTGCACCAGTGTCATCACCACACCCTGATCTTCATCAGGTAAGAACGATGATGGAAGTTTCTGGAACAACAACACAATAATACCCAACACCACTGCATATAAAATTCCTGAGAAAATTTTGCTGTGGGTCATACGGTCTACACCGCCTTGATACTTGACCGAAATCTTATCAAAGCTACGGTTAAACCAACGGAAGAAACGGGCAAATACGCCGTTGCTTTCAGGTTTGTTTGGATCATGCTGTTTCAGAATGGTGGCACACAGGGCAGGGGTAAAGGTCAAAGCAACAACCAGTGACAGCACCATGGCAGTCACAAGGGTGATAGAGAATTGACGATAAATAACCCCTGTTGTTCCACCAAAGAATGCCATTGGAATGAACACCGCAGACAGTACCGAGGTAATCCCGACCAGTGCCCCTGAAATCTGTTTCATGGACTTTTCAGTCGCAGCCACAGGGTCAAGATGTTCTTCCACCATGACACGTTCTACGTTTTCCACTACAACAATCGCATCATCGACCAGAAGACCGATGGCAAGTACCATGGCAAACATGGTGAGGGTGTTGATGGAGAAACCAAACATATTGATCACGGCAAAAGTACCGAGAACCACCACAGGCACAGCCATGGTTGGAATAATGGTGGCGCGCCAGTTCTGTAAGAACAGGAACATCACAATAAATACCAAGATGATCGCTTCAATCAGCGTTTTAACCACACTCTTGATTGAAAGTTCAATAAATGGCGTGGTATCAAACGCCAATTCATCCTTTAAACCCGCAGGGTAGTTTGGGCGTAATTGTTTTAAACGTTCTTCTACGGCAGCAGCGGTATCTAGTGCGTTGGCACCGGTAGACAATTTAATTGCCACACCACCAGCAGGTTTACCGTTGTATTTAGAAATAAACTGATAGTTGTCTGCACCAAGTTCAATACGTGCTACATCACCCAAGCGAACTTGAGCACCTGAAGCGGTATTTTTAAGGAAAATATTGCTAAATTGTTCAGGTGTTTGTAGCAAGCTTTGCGCAGTAACCGTTGCGTTCAACGCCTGACCTTGAACAGATGGTGCACCACCCAATTGACCTACAGCCACCTGAGCGTTTTGGGTACGAATGGCTTGTGCAATATCACTTGGTGTAACTTGCAAGCTTGCCATTTTGGCTGGATCCATCCAAATACGCATGGCGTATGAGCCACCAAATACTTGTACTTCACCTACACCTGCAACACGGCTAAGCGGTTCAGAAATGTTGGAGTTGACATAGTCTTTAATGTCATCTGCAGAAAGGCTTTCATCTGGCGAGTAGAAGGCTAAAACCTGTAAGAAGCTTGCGCCAGATTTGGTAACTTTCACCCCTTGACGTTGTACGTCATCTGGCAATAAAGCTGTTGCAGATTGTAGCTTGTTCTGTACTTGAACCTGTGCAATATCAGGGTCAATCCCTTGTTCAAAGTTTAAGGTAATTGATGCAGAACCATTCCCCGCACTGTTCGATGAAATGTAGCGTAAACCATCCAAACCATTCATTTGCTGCTCAATAATTTGAGTCACTGTATTTTCAACAGTTTCAGCAGATGCACCTGGATAAGTCGCAGCAATGGTGACCGTTGGCGGTGCAATGGTCGGATATTGGGCAATTGGCATGCTGGTGAGAGTAATAATCCCAGCCAGCATGATGACCAATGAAATCACCCACGCAAAAATGGGGCGATGAATAAAAAAGTGTGCCATTGAAGTCTACCCCTTATGCATTTGAAGTAGCTTTTGATTCAGTTGCTTGGGCTTCTGAGGCTGGTTTGGCATCACCCGATTTTGCTGGTGCAGCAGGTGCAGCTTGAGGAGCAGCGCCTTGCGGTTGATACGGCTTAGCGACCACTTGCTGTTCAGGTTTTACTTTGGCAATACCTTCGACAATCACTTTATCGCCAGTTTGCAAACCTTCAGTCACAATCCAGTTGCTGCCTTGCGTACCAACTGTGGTCACAGGACGCGGTTCAACAATACCTTTGGCATTCACAATCATTGCCATTGCCTGACCTGTTGGGGTACGGCTAATCGCAGCTTGTGGAATTAAGATTGCGTTAGGAATCACACCTTGCACAATTTGCGCAGTGGCAAACATACCCGGCAATAATAAATGATTTGAATTTGGGAACACGGCGCGTAAAGTCACGGTGCCTGTTTCTGGGTTCACGCTGGCATCAGAAAAAGCCAAACGACCTTCAACAGGGTAGTAGCTGCCATCTTCAAGTTTTAATTTTACTTTGGTGTTGTTGCTGCTATTTAAACTACCTTGACTCAATTGCTGACGTAAACGTAGTAACTCTGCGCTGGACTGATTGATGTCTACATAAATTGGGTCTAAGCGTTGAATCGTCACCAACGGTTCCGCCTGACTCGCAGTAACCAATGCACCTGCAGTCACAGTAGAGCGGTTAGTTTGCCCTGAAATTGGGGCACGTACAGTCGAATAGCCTAGGTTAATTTCGGCATTGCGTACTTCTGCTTGAGTCGCAGCAACATCGGCTTCGGCAAGTTTTACCTGTGCCACAATGTCATCATATTCTTGTTTAGAGATTGCATTGCTGCCTACCAACTGACGGTAACGACCTTCTTTAATGCGTAACACATTCAATTGCGCTTGCTGGCGGGTGAGTGCTGCACGGCTACTGTCTAGACTGGCACGGTTGGTACGTGAGTCAATTTCATAAAGCGCCTGACCCTCACGCACGTAGCTGCCTTCGGTAAATAAACGTTTCAGAACCACACCACTGGTTTGTGGGCGAACTTCTGAAATTTCAAAGGCTGTGGTACGTCCAGACAGTTCTACAGACTGTTCCACGCTTTGTGGCTGTGCCACCAGTACGCCAACCTCAGTCGGTGGCATTTCCTGAGCTGCACCTGCTTGCTGTGCATCTTTTGGATCTTTGCTACAACCCACAAGTGCTAAACTTGTGGCTAATGCGCAAGCAGTCAGGGCAGGAGCCCAAAGCTTTGCAGACATCATTCTTTCACCTCTATTAGATTTTTATCTAAACTTATGTATTGGTTTGTCTTGCAGATATTGAGCGCAAAACAGATACCACAATGTGATCCAAATAAAACTTATGCTCCAACCAGAGAGGACATCTGAAGGATAGTGCACTCCCAGATACACACGGGAAATGCCCATCAGCAACATCCATAACCACGCGCACACAGACAAAATTTTATGCGCTGGATGTTGCAAACTCAGGTAAATCACCAAACAACCTAAAGTTGCAGCATAAAAACTATGAGCGCTTGGAAATGATGCGCCAAAAGTTTCCACCAAATGCAATGCTTCAGGCGGGCGAGGTCGCGCGAATAGGTATTTGAGCAGCCATGAAAGCGCAATACTTACGACCAGTCCTACACTGATAAAAACAATTTTTGTGTATTTTTTATACCATGCCAAATAGAAACACCATAGGCAGGTTAAAAATAATACAAATGGCATGCCACCTAATACAGAAAGTGTGATTGCCAATTGATTCAAATGTGCGGTGCGCTGGGTACTTAAAAACTCCACACTGGCAACATCAAATTGTTGCCAACTTGGAATGTTTAGCACTAACACACTGATTATAAATAGTAAACTACCGAGATAAAGCAGTATTTTAGGCATGCTAAAAATCCCTGTAAGTTTAACCGATTTGAGCACGGTTGATGAATGGAATAAAGTGTACTAGTCAGTACACTTTATTTCAAGCCAATGTAAATGAGAAGAATTTCTTTTTTTGTTACTTTGTGCGCAATGTAAATGTGCACTAAATTTTAGCATTTCGTTCAGTATTTGAGGATGAATCGTCATCCACTGTAATTGGTTGTTTCGGTGGCCAAAAGAAATCACTTGGACGGGTTAAGAAGTGAGTCAGCACCAATTTTGCCAAAGGTTTCCACTGTTCAAAACGTACCCGACGCGCACGCAATGCCACAATAATGGTTAAAGTAAAGCTGACAAATAAGTTGGTTAAACCAATTAGCAGTACGCCTAAAAAGGACACAATAATCAGGCCAATTTCAGGTGAGCCATTAATATTCATTAAACCCTGAATAAAGTTGGCAGAAGCGAAGGCAATGTGGCGAATATCAATCGGTAAACCCAAAATATAACCCAGCGTAGCGGTACTGCCGAGCATAATCCCGAACAGGAAATTACCTGCCAAAGCCCCTAAGTTTCGTTCTATATAATTGGCAAATATATTGAGACGTTCTTGTCCGAGTAACTTCTTTAAATGCAGATGAGCTTTTAAGCGCGGCCCGACTTTACGATACACCGCCATGTTATCGAAATAACCTGCAATCAAACCAGACAGAAATAAAAATACCCCTGCAATGGCGGCATGCGGAATGGCAAGTGACGTAAACGGATTCAAGTCGTGCAGCATATTCGATGCTTTGGCATGTGACATCAGCGGTTCATGTAACATGGCATCCCAACTAAAAGCAATTAAGGCTGCAACTGGAATCGCAATCGAGATATTGCCTAAAATGGCGACGAACTGCGTACGGATAATATTAATAATTAAGGCAGCAAGTTCGGCAATTTGTGCCATTTTAGAGCCTTTACGATGTTGCACCGTAGAAGCCAATGCTGCAGCAGTCATTGCGGGTTGTTTGGTGGCAACAGTAAAGTGCAAGACATGAATCAGCATAAAACCAAATGAATAAATCATGCTGTTGATGATGGCCTGCATCATCGGAGCGAGCACTAAACGCGAGGCGAGGGTTTTTAAAGTCGCCATCGTGGCAATTAAAACACCTGCACCTGCCGCAGCTTTATACATGCCCCAAAAGCCGTCTTTGTCGGTACTTACATAATGCTCACCCGTTTTACTGGCATTTTCAGTGACTTGTAAGGCAATTAACTCACTGTTTTCTGCAAGCAAGGAGCGTACACTGCGTTCGCTATACAATGCCGCAGTTACATCTACCAGTAATTGTCCTGCCGAAACATAACGGACTTTGTCTTGCGCCACGATTAAATTCAGCAACAGTTCAATCCGCTCTAAACATTGTTCAAGTAAAGACAATAAGTAGGTCAGACTGATGCTGACGCCAGTTCGTTTGGTGGCACGACGAATTTTACTGCTGACATCATGACATTGGTCAATCATCACCAAAGCTTGAGAGGCATCGGGTGGTTGAATGGCACTGATTTGATCGTGTTGTTGATCGGCAACTTTATAAAGCTGAATAAACTCGTTGATTTCGCGGTTTTGTGCCAAAAAAGGTGAATCATATTCACTTAGTTCAGGATAGGCACTAATAAATTCAGGATATAAACCAATGCCGCTGACCCGATATGACAGCACTGTTAGAGCTTTAATAATTTCACTGCGAATCAGGCGTTTTTGTGTTTGTCCGCCATGTCCGCGATTCAGTAAAGTAAATAATTGCTGCCATTCGGTATCTTCAATATTGTCGAGCCAGTATTTATCACTACGTAGTGGAAAAACTCGACGGACTAAATCTTGCAGTTGGCTTTCATCATTAATCAGCGGTAAAAAGTGCGCGCCCAAACGCTGAAACAACTGATTCCAAAAACCATCGAGCGATAAAATTCCCGTGTCGGCATATAAACTGGTTTGTTTGTATTGATTGATTAGACGTAAAACAAAATGTTGCAAGGTTGAGCTGGCATCGGGTGTCAGCAGCAAGGCTTGTAAGAAAGCTTGAAACTTTTGATGAGTTTCTTCTAAATCTTGAGTGTCACTTGGACGGATACGATTGACCAGTTCAATCAGCAGATTTTCATCCAGAACAGCTTTTGGTGTATCCAGCTGTTCTTGCATTTTTCTAAATAAATCGTTGAGTTTTATATGCATAAGCTGCTTAAATTATTGAATGCGATGTAAAGCCAATAAGGCTAAATTCTTTAAGGCCTGACGATACTCCGAGTCTGGCAGTGCTTCTAAAGCGGCAATAGCGGCTTCTGTTTCTTCTGTGGCACGTTGGCGGCAATAATCGAGAGCGCCAGAGGACTGCACAATGGCAATAACCTGATCGAGGTCAGAAGTACCACCTGTCGCAATACTGCGACGAATAATTTGATGTTGTTCGCCAGTGGTATTTCTTAATGCAGAGATTAAAGGCAAAGTTGGTTTGCCTTCCATTAAATCATCGCCAATATTTTTACCTAATGTTTCAGCGTCTGATGTGTAATCTAAAATATCATCAATAATTTGGAAGGCATTGCCAAAGTGTCCTGCAAATAAACGCAACGGCTCACGGTACTGTGGCGTGCCTGTTAAAATTGCTGCACCTTCAGTGGCAAGTTCAAATAAACGTGAAGTTTTGCCGTGAATAATGTCTAAATAAATTTGTTCTGTAGTGTCAGGTTGATGCTGTGCCTGTAATTGTAAAACTTCACCTTCGGCAATTTCACAAGTCCCTGTAGAAAAGTCTTTTAGCAATACCAAATCGTTTAAATCGACCAATAAGTCAAAGGCGCGGGAGATTAAAAAGTCACCGACTAAAACCGCTGTTTGGTTATTCCAAGTGGCGTTAGCAGTAGGTCGACCACGACGTAAACCAGACTCATCCACCACATCATCATGCACCAAAGTTGCGGTATGCAGCATTTCAATAATTGCAGCCAGTTTACGTTGACGCTCTAAATCTTCTGCACCACAAGCTTTGGCAGCAAGTAAGCACATAATTGGACGCATGCGCTTACCGCCAGCTTCGACCACATGCTTACTAACCGCCATCACTAACGCGACTTTAGAGGTAATCCCTTCATTAATAAATGTATCCATCGCGGCAAAATCAGAAGCAACAGGGGCGAGAATGTCTTGCTTAAAGTCGATGGTCATGTGAAGAGAAACCTCAATAATATTGAATGACAACTTAGTTGAATCAGTTGTAACTTATGTTACAGCCAAGAAAACTGCTTAAGTCTGCGAAAATAACGCAATGAATGCAATAGTTAGGCAACTGCCAAATGCTGTAATTGTTAATTCTACTAGAAAATGAAGTCAATAACTTTGTGGGTAAATTCAGTTATTTGCTCAAGTTGGGCCTGATTTTAACAAGCACAGCAGTTTACGCCAACACAATCTGTCTATATTGATTGATCCATTGAATATGGATGAGGCTGCAGAAAGTCATTTACGCGGCTGGGTATTAAACAATCAACCTTGTTGTGCAATAATTGCCGTAAATGGCTTGTTGTTTGTGCGAATATCGCTTAAAATCTTTGCCCTTGAATAACCCCCAGTGGCGTTCGTTTTAAGATCGATATATCCCTTTATCGGCACGACGACACGGGCATGTTTGGAGTACATTATGTACGCAGTAATCCAAAGCGGTGGTAAACAGCACCGTGTTGTTGAGGGTGAAACCCTTAAAGTTGAATTATTGAAAGCTGAAACTGGCGCAACTATTACGTTTGATGACGTATTAATGGTTGTAAACGGTGACAACGTTCAAATCGGTGCTCCAGTTGTTGCTGGCGCTAAAGTAACTGCAGAAGTGGTTGGTCATGGTCGTCACGACAAAATCCGTATTGTTAAAATGCGTCGTCGTAAACACTACCGTAAGCAACAAGGTCACCGTCAATGGTTTACCGAGTTGAAAATTACTGGTATTGCAGGCTAATCACTAGGAGTAAATAGACATGGCAACTAAAAAAGCCGGTGGATCGACTAAGAACGGTCGTGATTCGAATCCTAAGATGTTAGGTGTTAAAGTTTACGGTGGTCAAACTGTAACTGCTGGTAACATCATCGTTCGTCAACGTGGTACAGAATTCCACGCTGGTGCAAACGTAGGTATGGGCCGTGACCATACTTTATTTGCTACTGCTGACGGCGTAGTAAAATTCGAAGTGAAAGGTCAATTTGGCCGTCGCTACGTATCTGTTGAAGCGTAAGCTGAAATAGTGAAAAAACCCACAAGTGATTGTGGGTTTTTTTATGCTTGTATGATGGAAAATTAGGGTCAAAGGATAACTTTTAGTTCTTCATCATGATGGATAAATTTCTACATTTTATATTAATAAGCATACAAAACTTCTTATTTTCTATCATATTAGCGCCAGAAATTGGTTTAAGATGGGACATCCAAAACATTGCGATTGAGCAAATATAAAAAGGTGAATCTATGAATATGCTTCGTAAAACGATGTGTGCTGTGGCATTGGGTGCAACCACTTTAGCGCCAATCATGAGTACTACAGTGTTTGCTGCGCCAGTGGCAGCATCGGAGCAACAAGCGACAGCAAACCTTGTTAAACAATTGAATGGTATTAAAAGTTTTACCGCCAATTTTGAGCAAACCACAAAAGTTAGCAACAATGGCAAGGCTTTGCCAAACCGTGGTTTATCGGCACAGCACATGAACCAGAATTTTAAAGGGGTTATGAAAGTTGAGCGTCCGGGTAAATTCTTTTGGGAAACCACCAGTCCAGCCAAACAAACAATTGTGACTACGGGTAAAACCGTATGGATTTATGACCCAGACTTACAACAAGCTGTACGCCAAAGCCTAGATGATCAAGTGGCAAATACGCCTGCGTTGTTGCTTTCGGGCAATACCAATCAAATCATGCAGTCGTATCGTGTGACCCAGCCGAATAAGTCAAAGACTTATTACACCTTATACCCAAAAAGTGATGATGGCGTATTTCAGAGTTTAACCATTAGTTTTGGTGCGCGTAACGCGCCAACCTTAATGATTTTACAGGACTCATTGGGACAAACCACGCATGTGCGCTTTAATAATGTAAAAGTCAATGCGGCGATACCAGCCTCAACTTTTAATTTCACGCCGCCAAAAGGCACGGACATTATTGATCAATAATTGAATGTTTTATACGTTCTTTTAAAAGCATAATTTGCTATCCCTTTCTAGCCTTCTCCCACAGGGAGAAGGCTCTTTTAATCCCAATTTGGTTTATCGCTCATAATTTTTAGCTTATGGAAGGACTCTGGTGTCAATTTTACATAATAAAAAGTTTGTAAATCAGCAAAACACCGCGAATGGTGAGGTATCTGGCTCAACAGTTTTTTACTATAAACAAGTAGGGGAAACAATTGAAGCTACTTATTCTGGCGGAAGTATTAGGCAAGGGCATCTGTTGGGAGTCATGACTTCAGTAGATACATTTAGTATGGTTTATCATCATGTCAATCAGTTAGATGAACTACGTATTGGTCAATGCAACTCAACTATCATTTTGGATGAAAACGGAAAAATCAAATTGCTTGAACGTTGGCAATGGTTAAATGGTGATTGTTCAACAGGTGAGTCTGTACTTGTAGAAATTTAATCCGATTATTTAGGTTTTAATCATAGATTTTTAGTTGAAGCATTTTCAATACAGCGGAAATTTATTTGAATATTCTTCCTGAGAAATCCACAATTTCTGTGGATAAATCTCGGGATAATTCATATTTTGCAGTATGCGGGATATAGATTGAGTCATCACAGATCATTATTTTATATTAAGGATTTGTTATCAAAATTTTGATTTACAATGAAAAAATAAAAATAATCACGCAAAAATTTGAGTAGTAATTTTAAACAGTTTTATCCACCGATTATTCCGTTACACAACTGCTCTAGGATTGAACAGCGAGAGTTATCTATAGTCTTGACTAATTCAATTGAACCAATTTTATCGCAAGATTTGTGCAGGCTTGCATTTCAAATCATTAGACTTTGTGAATCGTGGCTGAGGGGAATTTAATGCAATATTTAAAATCACAGGTGTTTTTGGGTGCTGTCGCTTTAAGTTCGGTTCTGTTGTTGACTGCATGTCAGCCAAAGAGTGAGGCAACTTCTAAAACCGAAACTGAGCAAGCTGCGCCTGCATCTGTCACAGCCGAGATTCCTGTGATTCAAGCTAAAGTGGTGGCGCTTCAATTGCCACAACAGCAAATTTGTGATGAAGAAGGCTGTACTGCTTACGATATTCAGACAGTAAAAACCAATGTGGCGTGGATTGATGAATATTTTATGCAGCGTTTGCAAAAGGCAGACCCAATTGCATTTTCTGAAGCTGCGGCATCAACTGCAACGCCAAAGGTAGAAGAAACCGATCCTATGCGACTGAGTCAGAGTTCGAGCTATGTGCGTTATATCGGGCAACATGCCAATTTAGCGACGTTTAGTTTGCAAAGCTATAGTTACCCTGCGGGTGCAGCACATGGTATTCATCACCAAGAATTTGTGACTTTTGATTTAAAACAGAAAAAGCGTTTGGCGTTGCAAGATATTATGCTGCCCAATACGGAAGCCAAAATGACAGAAGAATTATTTAACCATAATTATAACTGGCTAGATGAACATGATATTTCCCGTGAAAAGTTTAAACTGAGCGATAATTTTTATTATGGCGCCAATGGTTTGGTCTTTGTCTACCCGTTGTATGAATTGGCATCTTATGCAGAAGGTATGCCTGAGTTGATTCTGCCTTACTACGCGACAGAAAAATTAATAAAGTCTGAATATTTGCCAAGTTTGCCGCAGTATCCTAGCCAATAAAATTGCACAAAAATACGCAGAGATTGCTGTAATAAGGTGCAGCCGTGAATCGGGTTACTGTATTTTTTAACCCGAAGCGCTTACACTATAGCCAGTTTTTTTCTTATTCCAAGATTGGCTATGATTGACCCGAAATTACTCAGAAATAATATTGAGGCTGTAAATTTAGCCTTGGCAAAACGTGGTGTGCAATTAGATGTGGCAGAGTGGGCAGCACTTGAAGCACGTCGTAAAGAATTGCAATCTAAAACCGAAGCATTACAGGCAGAGCGTAATTCGGGCGCAAAACAAGTCGGTCAGATTAAAAAAGCAGGTGGTGATGCTTCTGAAATTATGGCGCGTATGGCTGCTATTGGCGATGAAATCAAAGCCGCTGAAGTGGCTTTGGCAGAGTTGCAAGATGAGTTAGAAGCTAAATCATTGTCTATTCCAAACTTGCCAGATGAGTCTGTGCCTGAAGGTAAAGATGAAGCTGATAATGTGGAAGTATTGAAATGGGGCACACCACGCCAGTTTGATTTTGAAATTAAAGATCATACCGACCTTGGCGAAATGATGGGTGGTTTGGAATTTGAAACTGCAACCAAATTAACAGGTTCTCGTTTTAGCGTTCTGAAAGGGCCATTGGCGCGTTTACAACGTGCGATTACACAGTTCATGTTAGATACGCATACTGTTCAAAATGGTTATACCGAAGCGTATGTACCGTATTTGGTCAATGCAGATTCATTGCGTGGTACAGGTCAGCTGCCTAAATTTGAAGAAGATTTGTTCAAATTACAAGGTGAAAAAGAATACTATCTAATTCCAACTGCCGAAGTTCCAGTAACCAACTTTGTGCGTGATGAAATCATTGACCCTGAACGCTTGCCATTAAAATATGCAGCGCATACCCCTTGTTTCCGTAGCGAAGCAGGTTCTTATGGTCGCGATACTCGTGGTTTAATCCGCCAACACCAATTTGATAAAGTCGAAATGGTGCAGATTGTAAAACCAGAAACCTCAATGCAGGCTTTAGAAGAATTGACTGGACATGCAGAAGGTATTTTGCAGGCACTTGGTTTACCGTACCGTAAAATTATTCTATGTGGTGGCGATATGGGCTTTGGCGCAACCAAAACCTATGACTTAGAAGTTTGGGTGCCAAGTCAAAACACTTACCGTGAAATTTCATCATGCTCAAACATGGGGGATTTCCAAGCGCGTCGTATGAAAGCACGCTACCGTGCCGACCAAAAGAAAACTGAATTTGTGCATACATTAAACGGTTCAGGTTTGGCGGTAGGACGTACTTTATTGGCTGTTATGGAAAACTATCAACGTGCCGATGGTTCGATTGAAATTCCTGCAGTATTACGTCCGTACATGGGCGGTTTAGAGTTTATTGACTAAGTTGAGTGCAGGTCGACTTAGGATGAAATTGCTTACAATCAGATTTAAATATTGAGGTTTAGTGTGGATATTTTTCCAATCTCGTTAAAGTTGCAGCAGCAACCTTGTCTGATTGTGGGCGGTGGGCATATTGCTTATCGCAAAGCGGTGTTACTGGCTAAAGCGGGCGCAAAAGTTGATGTGCTTGCCCCTGAAATTGATGTCAATTTATTGCAACTGGTGCAACAAAGTCAGGGGCAGTATGTACAGGATGTTTTTAGTCCATCTACTGCGTTACGTCACTATCGTTTGGTGATTGCTGCAACGGATAACAATTTGGTCAATCAGCAAGTTTTTGCAGCTTGCGAAGCCGAAAATGTGCTGGTCAATAGTGTTGATGATCCACCACATTGCCGTTTTATGGTGCCTGCCATCATTGACCGTTCGCCTTTGGTGATTTCAGTCGCGAGTAATGGCACATCGCCTGTATTGTCACGTCAAATTCGTACACAACTGGAAAGTACCATTCCGCATGGTATGGGCAAACTGGCAGAGTTTTCAGGTCAGTGGCGTGCCGCAGTAAAACAGAAAATTGTAAATCCAGATGAGCGCCGTATTTTTTGGGAGGAGCTATATGCCAGTCCTCTTAAAGAACAGGTGTTCAACGACAATCTTGACGCTGCAAACCAAAGTATCCAACAGGCTTTAGCGGAATGGCAAACACCGAAAGGCGAGGTGTATTTGGTTGGTGCAGGGCCAGGTGATCCTGAGTTACTGACCTTAAAAGCCTTGCGTTTAATGCAGCAAGCCGATGTGGTGATTTATGATCGTTTGGTGTCTGCACCTATTTTAGAATTGTGTCGCCGTGATGCCGAAAAAGTCTATGTCGGAAAAGCACGTTCTAACCATGCTGTACCGCAAGAAGGCATCAATGCATTATTGGTGAAATATGCACAAGCAGGTAAGCGAGTTTGCCGTTTAAAAGGTGGCGATCCGTTTATTTTTGGGCGTGGCGGTGAAGAAATTCAAGAATTGTATGAAGCAGGTGTGTCATTTCAGGTCGTACCGGGCATCACCGCAGCCTCGGGCTGTTCGGCTTATGCAGGCATTCCACTGACTCATCGAGATTATGCGCAAAGTGTGCGTTTTCTTACTGGGCATTTAAAAGAAGGTTCGCCTGAATTGCCGTGGTCAGAATTGGTGTATGAACACCAGACTTTGGTGCTGTATATGGGCTTGGTTGGCTTAGAAAGCATTTGTGAAAAACTGATTGCACATGGACAACGGGCGGATATGCCTGTCGCCTTAATTTCTAAAGGCACGACACCTGAACAAAAAGTGGTGGTGGGGACGTTGGCGGATATTGCCAGTAAAGTCGCACAGCATCACATTCAGGCACCTACCTTGACCATTATTGGTGAAGTGGTCAATTTACGTGAACAGTTGAAATGGTAATGAATCTCCCCCAACCCCTCTTTTAAAAAGAGGGGAGTTCCCACATTTTCTAAAGGGAGCTGAGGAGGGATTGTGAAAAGTAGAGAAAATTTGTGATCCACGTTGTTTTATATGAGCCTGAAATTCCAGCCAATACAGGAAATATCATTCGTTTGTGTGCCAATACAGGTGCGCAATTGCATTTGATTAAGCCATTGGGTTTTGAGCTGGATGATAAAAAGCTGAAACGTGCAGGTTTGGATTATCACGAATGGGCACGTATGCAAATTTGGGACAATCTTGAGCAATGCTTGGCTGATTTAGACAGCAAAGGCGTGGGTTTAGATGCGATTTATCCATTAACCACCAAAGGCACAGAAACACCACATACTTCGGATTTAAACCGACCTGTTGCCTTGTTGATGGGGCCTGAAACACGCGGTTTGCCAGAAGCCGTACGCATGTTGTTTCCGCAGCAGCACTGGATTCGTTTACCCATGGCAGAAAACTCACGTAGTTTAAACTTGTCCAATGCAACGGCTGTGATTGTGTATGAGGCATGGCGTCAGCAAGGTTTTAAAGCATTGCTCTAATTTGAGCATCAATTCATTTCAAATTTGATGCGATCTTCATCGTAATTGTATGCATTGATAGATAAAAAGCTGAGACAAAATTGTACTTAGCATTTTTGTTTTCGCTATTTTGCTGATTTAACGCTGCAATCCATTTGAGGCATAAGAAAAGGCGCATAAAGCGCCTGATCTTAAAGTTGTGATGCTATTTGTCTTAGCGATCATCAAACTCATTGTGCTGCGGAGCAGGGTGTTTAAAGCCTTTGGTTTTATAACCGAGGTATAAAACCCCAAACATTGCCCACCATAAGCCATACTTCAATGAAGTTTCATCGACTTCGAGCCATAAAGCAAAGACTGCAATAAAGCCGCACAACGGTACGATCACAAAATTGAGAAGGTCTTTAAAGCCTTTGGTACGACCATCACGTAGCGCGTAACGTGAAATCACCGATAAATTCACAAAGCTAAATGCGGTGAGGGCACCAAAACTGATTAATGAAATGACAAAATCCAAGTCCATAAAACCAGCAGTTAACGCTACAGCACCTACAATTAAAATATTGTATGAAGGTGTATAGCTGCGTGGGCTGATATGACCAAAGATTTTTTTGTTGATCACGCCATCACGACCCATCACGTACATTAAACGCGATACGCCCGCATGAGCCGAAATACCCGATGCCATTACCGTTACAATAGCAAAGGCAAGCACATATGACTGGAACAACGAGCCGCCGACCAAGAGCAGAATTTCTGGCTGTGTTTCAGCAATATTTTTAAAGTAGCTGCCTGGTTCATTCGGGAAGAAAATCTGCATGAAATAGGTGCTGACAATAAAAATCACACCCGCAATCAGCGCAGTTAAGAACATTGCCTTCGGTAAGGTTTTTTCAGTGTCTTTGGTTTCTTCTGCAAGCGAGCTGAGTGAGTCAAAACCTGTAAATGAAAAGCAGAGTAGGGTTGCACCTGTAATCAATGCGCCTACCGAAGTCAGTTCATTCCAGAAAGGTTCTAAGCTCCATAACTGATAGCGTTGCTCGGCAGTGATTGGACCATCGGCATTGAAACCTGCCTGAAGTTTGGTGTACATCATCCATGTAAATACGCCAATGACCACCAACTGTACCAAAACGATCATACTGTTAAAGTTGGCGACAAAACGCGCGCCACGCAAGTTGACACCCGTCATAAATGCCGTGAGTACCACCACCCAAATCCAGTGATTCACATCAGGGAATAAGGCTTCCAGATAAATCACCGCCAAGATGATGTTGACCATTGGCGAGAGTAAATAATCTAGCCAAGATGACCAACCCACCATAAAACCAACGTTGGGGTGAATCGATTTTTGTGCATAGGTATACGCCGACCCAGAAGAAGGATAACGACGAATCATGTGACCATAACTTAAAGAAGTTAAAAGAATGGCAACCAGTGCAAAAATATAAGATGTGGGTACGTGAAAATGACTTTCTTCCGATACTAAGCCGAAAGTGTCGAATAACGTCATCGGTTGAATGTAGGCTAAACCAATAATAATAATGTGCCAGAGTCCTAGCGTTTTTTGCAGTTTAGCTGCCGATTGAGTCCCAGAGATATTTGTCAACGGCGTTATCCTCTTAATCGTTGATCAAGGATCAGTCATGTTTGTTCAGGATTGTTTGAGACGAACAATCCCCCCTACATAAAAAGTAAAAACGCGCCAATCTACTCCATAATGACGCGCTTTGTCAGTATCTTTGCTTTCTTTTTTAGCAGAAAAAACGCCATATTGATGAAAAAACATCAGACGCAGCAGTCTACCAATGAAAAGCCCGATGTTTAGAAAAACATCAGGCTAGATTTTCGGCTATGTTCGCCTATTTTGTAGGAATTACCAAGCCTTTTTTAAGATGGCTTTGAGTTCTTCTAAATTGGCTTCTTTCGGGTTGTAAATAATCGAACCATCGTTCAGGGCTTTTTCAGCGACTTCATCTAATTGTGCTTCGCTGACTTTACCAGTTTCTTGTAAAGTGCGTGGCAATTTGGTCAGTGCATATAAGCGATCACGAATGGCTAAGAGTGTCGAAATGGTTTTATCGGCACGTAAATGTGCAGGGGTTTGTGCATAGACGTCTGCGCCAGCCAAAGGTAATAGTAGCTCGGCAATTTTATCGGCATTGACGTCTTCGTTGTATTCCAACACGTATGGCAAGAATAAATTCATGCACAGTCCATGTGGCAAATGTGCCACAGCACCCAAGGCATGACCTAAGGAATGCACTAAACCAACCATGGAATTTGAAAATGCAATGCCCGCCATAGTAGATGCTTGTGCCAATTCCAAACGGCCTTGTTCATCGCTTGGGTTGTCTAATACATTGAACAGGTTATTGCTGATTTTTTTAATTGCTGCAGTGGCATAAGCATCAGAAATTGGGTTGGCTGCCATGCAACTATAAGCCTCAATGGCGTGCGTCATGGCATCCATAGCCGTCATTGCTGTTAAATGTGGTGGCAAAGTTTGCGTCATACGCGGGTCTAAAATGGCTGCATGTGGCATTAAGTAATACGATGCAAATGGCATTTTGACGTTCTTTTCTGTGTCGGATACCACCGCAACCATAGTCACTTCTGAACCTGTTCCAGATGTGGTTGGAATCACAAAAAAAGGTTTCAGTGGACGTGGTAAGTTATGCGCACCTGAATATTGCAATAAGTCATCACCGCCCTCGCTGACTAAAATATTGGTGGCTTTAGAAGTGTCAATGACTGAACCGCCACCCACCGCGATAATGGCATCACAGTTATTTTCACGGTACAACTGTGCCGCACGACGCACTGTTGCCACACTTGAATCTTGCGGGACATCATCAAAAACATAGCCAATCACGGCATCGGTAGATTCAAAAGCCGCTTCAATCGGTGCAAGCAAATTGTTGGAACGCACACCTTTGTCGGTAATGATCATTGGACGCTGCGAACCGAGTGTCGCCAATTCAAACGGAATATGTTCAAGCGCGGCATGACCTGCAATGACTTTGACTGGGCAAAAAAATTCGTAATAAGGCTTCGCCATGTTATGCACTCCGTTTGAAATAAGATTGGGCAACTTTTAGATAGATATTGGCTGCACCTGATAGTTTTTCTTTTAAGCTGAGTTCAGTCGGATATTGTTTTACCGCCAGTTCTGCCAGTAATTTAGGCAAGATCAGTGCTTCCATTTTGTTCAGGCAACGTACCAAGCGAATTGCATAAGACACGTCACCATCGGCAATCATGCGGTCATGCGCAAAGGCCTGTGCGGTACTTTCCTGAAATGAAAACACTAAAAATGCATGATTTAAGTGTTTAAAGGTAATGGTTAAATCGGGTTTTTGTGCCGTATTCTGTAACAGTTCTAATTGATGATCTGCAGTGACTTTGGCAACAAAGGCTGGACCATTCGGAAAAACTTTCATAGACAACACAAAGTTGCTGGGAAATTTGGCAACTTCTTGTTTAATTTCTTCATCGACCTGACTTGCCATGACTAAACCTCTGCCAATCACATCCATCATGAGTTTGACATAGGCCAGTTGCAAAGCGGGTTTCACAGATTTAGTTGAAATCACGCGCTGAATCCCTGTGTTATAAATCATTATTTAGAGTAAATACTCTATTTTATTTCTTATTGAAAAGAAAGCCATTTATACGTGAATGACTTGAACGTCATTAAAGTAACCGCTGTTTTGTAAAGTTTCAATGATATCTGCGCAGAAGTTTTCAAAATGTGGATAGTCATTGACTAAATCCATCACACGTACCATTTCCAAACCTGCATAGCCGCAAGGGTTGATACTTTGAAAACCAGTCAAGTCACAATCAATATTAAGGGCTAAACCATGATAACTACGGCCTTTACGAATTTTAAAACCAAGTGAGCCAATTTTCCGTTCATTGACATATACCCCCGGTGCATCGGCTTTGGCATAGGCTTCAATGCCGTATTTTTTAAGCAGCTCAATCATCAAGTTTTCAGCATAAGATACCAAAGTGCGGACATTCCAGCCTAAACGGTTCAGGTCAAACATGAAGTAGGCGACCAATTGGCCTGGGCCATGCCATGTGACTTGACCACCACGATCAGTCTGTACCACAGGAATATCTGTCGCCATTAAAATATGTTCGGCTTTGCCTGCTTGCCCTTGGGTCAGTACATTCGGATGTTGCAAAATCCAGAGTTGGTCAGGGCTGTCTGCATCACGTTGTTCAGTCCAGTCTTTCATTTCCTGAAAGCGAGCTTGATAGTCAGTCAGGTCATGATATTGACGAATAATCAGGTTTGGCCGTTGTGCAGTATCCACAGTGATGCAGTCCTATCCATAAAAGCAAGAAATTGATTTTATTATACGAAAATGTGGCGGCTGTAGGGGATTTGTGGATTGAATAAGATTTTGGCAGCGCAGAAACAAAAAACACGCCCGAAAGCGTGTTATTTGAAAATCAATCTACAAAATTACAATGCAGTTTTAATCAGTGGGCAAGCTGCCAAATCTGCATAAATGGCATGCACTTGTTCCAATTCTTCAAAACGCAATTGTGCTGTAATTGAATGATACTTGCCTGTGCGTGATGGGGTAATGCTGATGCTTTGTGCATCAAACTCAGGGAAGTGCTTCACTAAAATTTCAACCACAGCAATACGCAGTTCATCACCCGCGTCACCAATGAGTTTAATTGGGTAATCCATTGGAAACACCCAAAGATGCTCTTGTAGTTCACGAGATGGGGTACGGTTGAATAACGTCATAAGCGTGTGTCTCTATCTCTATATCAAACGCCTGCATAGGGCAGGCGTTTTTTGTCTTGTTGAATAAATGAGGCTGAATTTAAAAATTTCAATAGCTCATTTATGCAGCAATCTTAGTCATTTTCCAAGAACGAGCGTAAGTGTTCAGAACGCGAAGGATGACGAAGTTTACGTAAGGCTTTGGCTTCAATCTGACGGATACGTTCACGGGTCACATCAAACTGCTTCCCAACTTCTTCCAAAGTATGATCGGTTGGCATATCAATACCAAAACGCATTTTCAGAACTTTGGCTTCACGTTCAGTCAAGTTTTCAAGCACTTCACGGGTCGCTTCTTTTAAGCCTTCAGAGGTTGCCGCATCAACAGGTGAGGTGATGTTGCTGTCCTCAATGAAGTCACCCAAATGTGAATCTTCATCATCACCAATTGGCGTTTCCATAGAAATCGGCTCTTTGGCAATTTTCAGAACTTTACGAACTTTAACTTCATCCATTTCCAAGCGTTCGCCTAATTCTTCTGGAGTCGGTTCACGACCCATTTCCTGAAGCAATTGACGCGATACACGGTTGATCTTGTTAATGGTTTCGATCATGTGTACTGGAATACGAATGGTACGCGCTTGGTCGGCAATAGAACGGGTAATCGCCTGACGAATCCACCATGTTGCATAAGTCGAGAACTTATAACCACGACGGTATTCGAACTTGTCTACCGCTTTCATCAAGCCGATGTTACCTTCCTGAATCAAGTCTAGGAATTGTAAACCACGGTTGGTGTATTTTTTTGCAATCGAAATAACCAGACGCAAGTTGGCTTCAACCATTTCTTTTTTCGCACGACGGGCTTTGGCTTCGCCTACTGCCATACGCTTAGAAATTTCTTTGATGCCTTTAACATCTAAGCCTAACTCTTTTTCAATGTCGGCAATTTTTTGTTGGAACGCCAAAATATCTGGACGTACTTTTTCCAAATAGCCTTTTTGGTCGGCAGGTGCTTTGGCAATGTGCTCGTCTAACCAAGCAAAGTTAGATTCCTGACCTGGGAATGAGGTACGGAATTGAGTACGATCCATACGACCACGACGCACCGCATAACGCATCACTTCACGTTCAGCAGTACGAATTTGTTCATGTGTACCACGAATCATTTCCGAAATAATATCGAATAAACGTGGCGTAAATTTAAACATCATGAATACAGTCGCTAAAGCTTCTAAAGCCTCTTGAGCTTCGGCACTTTCACGACCATGTTTTTCAATGGCAGCAATTTTTGCAAGATAAGCCTGTTCCAATTCACCAAAACGCATTCTTGCAATTTCTGGGTCTGGACCTGAATCTGCTTCAGATTCTTCTTCGGCTTCAGCTTCTTCTTCCTCATCGTCATCATCAAGTTTGACGTCTTTGGTTGGTTTGTTGCTGGTGTCTTCTTCTTTGTCTAAATCGGCTTCGTCTTCTAAAACTTCTGGAATTTCTTCATCGGTTTCAGGGTCTAAATAACCTGATAAAATATCGGCAAGGCGACGTTCGCCTGCTTCATAATCTTTATATTCTTGCAGTACCACTTGCACTGCGTTTGGCCAGTAGGCAATCGAGTGAAGTACATCGCGAATCCCTTCTTCAATACGTTTCGCAATGCTAATTTCACCTTCACGCGTTAACAGCTCAACCGTACCCATTTCACGCATATACATACGCACAGGGTCTGTGGTGCGACCAGGCTCATTTTCTACAGAGGCAAGTACCGCTGCAGCTTCTTCTTCAGCAACTTCGTCGGCAGCTTCCGCATTATCCTCGAACATTGCATCATCAGATTCAGGCGCACGTTCATGCACAGGAATACCGACGTCTTGAAGCATTTGAATAATGTCTTCAATCTGCTCGCTTTCTGTGATTGAGTCCGGGAGATGATCGTTAACCTCAGCGTAAGTTAGGTAACCTTGCTCTTTGCCTCGGCTAATCAGAGCCGCTACTTGCGAAGTAGGGGAATTCATATCGCTCATCTTTGCTTACTCTTCGTTGAATCTGTGGCAGTGAAAAACCGTGCATGATAGCACAATTCGCTTTAAATAGGGGGTGAATTGATCAATCAAGCATGATTTTAAAATGATGTTTGAATGAAGATTGTGATAGGAATATGGGGCTTCATTACTGTTTTTCAAGTCAATTTCCTTTTTGCCCGCAAAATATTTTTATGATTGGGGCGAATCTCAAATAATGATACTAACTTGTTCATAAATACACAAATTTGCCGCAATGTTGCAAGCTGTCTATGTTGCAGTTTTTTGAAAAAAATAAATAAAACTTGACAATATTTATAAAGGCAGATAAATAGCGGCTAGACCCTTCACATTTTTTCATTCTGAGGTAGTTTTAGTGTCTTCTACAGATTTTGAACTAGATGATAACTACGGTGATGATGATGTTAATTTCGATGAGGCATCAAACAAAATAAGCGCGAAAGAATCTTTAGAAAAGCGCCGTTTGATTGATGATTTACTCGCACAACGTCGTTTGGAACGTGAGCTCAAAGATTTTGATTATGATTTTGACGATGACGACGATTTTGACGACGAAGATGACTAAAATCAGGTACTGTATCGGGCATTGAAAATGCTATGCTACACCCCTAAATTGACACCGATGGATTTGAAATGACTGCTTTAGATTTAGACCTGTTAAGTGAATATCTAGATGGTGACCAAAACGAGTATGGTCTAGACTTCGCTGCAACGCATGGTTTCTTGTGTGCCATTGCAGTTGGACCTCAATTTGACCCATGGTTAAATGAATTGTTTGAAGGCAACCAAAAGAAAGTGCCTGCTGAAATTATTGCGCAAATTCAGGCTTGGTTAGAAAGCATTCGCCAAAGTTTAGCCAATGAAGAAGGCATTGAGTTTCCATTTGAAATTGAAGAAGCAGAAGTTGATTCAAGTTTGGGTGATTGGAGCGTTGGCTTTGTCGATGCGATGTTCTTAAACGAAGAAGCATGGTTTACGCCTGAATTTGAAGAGCAATTGGTTGATTTAACTTTGCCAATGATGGTGTTTAGCGGCATTGATGAAGAAGATCCACAAATGGAATCTTTCCGTCGCAATGGTCAGTTAATGGACGAAATTGCAGAAGAAATTCCTGAAAACCTGAATGAATTATATTTGATGTACCACACGCCTGATTAATGGCTTGGTTTACATATTGTGTAATATGTAATCCTCATAAAAAAAACGCACTGCGCAAATCGCAGTGCGTTTTTTATTATGGCGCTTCAATGATCATGTTACCAATTAGCGTGTCGCACGATCCCAAGCATCTTTGACAGCAAATTTAGCTTGTTCCCACGTTAAGCGTGAACTGCCTTTAATTTGCCCCCATTTGCTTCTTAGATCGGGCTCAACATCTTCGAAACGTGTGTGCGTATCATAATGTGGGCGGTTTTCATAACCAATGCGATAGGCATTTTGATAGTCACGATCATAATCTAAATCATGATAATGGTTGCGTGTTTCTGTAAAGTAGGTTGTATTTAAGCTATTGGTACGCCAGTAAGCTTCTTCTTCGGTAGGGTTCACAACTTCTGCTGCACCTTTACCTGCCAAACCACCCACTACAGCGCCTACAGCACCACCGACCACAGCACCTACTGGACCACCCAGCGCACCTACTGTTGCACCAGTAGCCGCACCGCCAACAGCACCTAAACCAGTACCGACAGGGTGTGCACCAGGTTCTCCTGTAATTGGATCGGCATTTAAGCGATCACGTTCTTCTTTTGGTAAGTTCTTAACCACATCACGGTCAATTTTTTCATTGCGTTCAAAATCTGACATTCGAATCACCTTTTTATCTTTGTATGCGTTATAGCGTTCCTATATTCATAAATCGCTATGAATAGGCTTAATCTACGCTGCTACAATGTAGGCTTATAGCCTATTCAGAATGCATTTCAGTTACAGCGCATGTCAGACGTAAATTTATGTGTGATATATCAGCCTGATGTTGATTTTAAGTGTTTGATGTTGCGGTTCAGTGTGAAATACGTACTTTAGGTAAGCTTATAAGTACTTTTTTTGATAATAACGGTTCGCATACCAACCATAGGCAACATGAAAAACTGCACCATGAATCGCAATCAAACACAGCATCACCACCGCAGCCAGTGCTAGTCCTGCTTTATCTGCAGCTTTTAAAATGGCTTCTGCATTCGGATTCATCAGCACCAAGAAAAAAACAAAGAAGCTGCCAATAATAATCGCGACCGCACTTGAGCCCCAAACCAGTTGAATTTTTTCATCACTGCTCGGTAAGCGTTGTTCTTTTTTGACAAAATGTCCTGCGCTAATGAATGCTGCGGCAATTAATGCAGGGAGCAGGGTTAAGCCGCCTAAGTTCAGACCAAAAATCAATACGGTGATGAGTAAGACCAGCGCAATACTGTAAACCGCAGCAAAAAATAATAAATATGGTTTCATGTCTGATTTTCCCCAAAAAATTGATTCAATTGCACAGCAACACGCACATTAACCACGCATTTTACGTTTATGCCTACGGTATAAAAGAATGGCGATAACTAAGAGCACCAAGCCAATAATGACATGACTGACTTGACTGAAAATTTGCTGCATCAATTGTTGGTTTTCACCAAAATAATAACCCACGCAGGCTAAAAAAGTGGTCCAAATTATTGTGCCTAAACCACTATAAAACATAAATTTCCAAAATGGCATGTGGCTCATGCCTGCAGGAATACTGATGAGAGAACGAATAGCGGGAATCATGCGCCCAAAAAATACAATCCGATGTCCATATTGTTCAAACCAATGCAGGGAGTTTCGGACGTCTTGTTCTTTAATCCATAGATATTTACCGTAGCGATTGACCCAGTGGTAAATACTTTCATGTTTGCAGCGATAACCTACCCAATATAACACTGCCGCTGCGAACAACGAGCCGATACAGCCTGCAATGATGACACCCAATAGCAGTAATTGCCCTTGCGATGCAGAATAGCCTGCAGAGGGCATAATAATTTCAGAAGGAACGGGTGGAAAAACATTATCCAGAAACATTAACAGGGCAATACCAAGGTAGCCCAGTTGTTCCATAATGGAAATAATCCATTCAGTTAAGTTCATGCAAGTTGTGCTTTAGAAAAGTGCTTCTATCCTAAGCAGTATTGGACGAACAGTAAAGTCTTGCGCAATTTAGACTTAATCAAGCTCTGCATGGGTCAGGGTATAGATATATACACGTCTTAAGCTATATGCCACAAGTATAGGAATGGCACAGAGCAGGGCGTAATTCAAGAAATGCGCTTGTAGATGATAGCCAACAAATGCCGCAATAATACCGCCTAAAATTGCACCTAAAGCCACAATAAAAGTATGAGATTCATGTTCCAAACCATCTTGCATTGTTGCGCTATGCGTAGCAGTCACAGATTTTACAGGCGTAAAACGTAGTGTGTGCATTGAATTTGAAATTGTTGTTTTAGGCATAGCGTCACTCCTGATTGCGGCATATAAATTTAGGAATACATAACGATCCTTGAATTTTGGGTTATGGGAGATGTTGAGTTTGTGCTGAACATCTGCACCAATATAGCCACAGATTTTGTGGCTTATTTTGATTGAATGCTATCACCCAATCTGGGGATATTGCGCAATGCTTGGTAAACAAGCGTTGTATTTTTATGTTCTATGTAATCTTGCGTGAAGCATATATGTAGACATAAAAAATCCCCATACTGGATGAGGACTTTTTCAATATGATTAGAGTGGTCGATACAACATCAACATGGCTTTTGTTAGACCTTGTTGATGTGTATGAGCCTGTACGGATTACAGGCGTTTACGTTTAGCTGCGGCAATTTGTGATTGGCGCATACGGAAACCTTCTTTTTGTTTCTCACTGGTTTTATCAATACAGTACACACAAGATACACCGTGTTCATAGCTTGGTAATTCAACTTCTTCAGGCAGTAATGGCCAACCGCAAGCATGACATTTGGTGTTTTGACCTTCTTGCATACCATGTGTCACCGCAGTACGGCCATCAAATACGAAACATTCACCTTCCCATAAGCTTTCATCGGCTGGTGTTTCTTCTAAGTATTTAAGTACGCCACCTTTTAAGTGATAAACCTCGGTAAAACCTTCTTGCAACAATAATGACGTCGATTTTTCACAACGAATCCCGCCTGTGCAGAACATCGCAATTTTTTTATCTTTATGCTGTTCTAGGTTTTGTTTCACATATTCTGGAAATTCACGGAAAGTTTCGGTTTTCGGGTCAATTGCGCCCTTAAACGTTCCTGCTTTGTATTCATAGTCATTACGGGTATCAATCAGAATGACATCGTCACGGGCAATCAGTTCATTCCATTCTTTCGGGTCTAGGTAGTGACCGACTAAATCACGTGGTTTTACTTCTACACCCAAAGTCACAATTTCTTTTTTCAGCTTGATTTTCATTTTACGGAATGGCTTTTCAGAGCTATGTGACTCTTTGTATTCCATTGCGGTAAAGCCTTCATCCAACAGAAATTGGTGAACTTGATCAATCGCGGCACGATCACCCGCTACAGTTCCATTAATGCCTTCACCTGCCACAATAAGAGTACCGCAAAGGTTGATTGAATTTACCAAATCTAATAAGCGTTGTTGAAGATCGGCAGGATCTGCAACTTCTTTGAATTGATAAAGTGCGGCAACAACCCAAGTCGTGGTCGCTGGCTGTTCTACAGGTGCAAGCTGTTCTACAGTAGCGTTCATGGAGTACTCCAATAGATGAAAGACAAAAATTTAAGGCGCATATTCTAACCTGCTTTGTGTGAATATGCGAGAAAACCGAGTGCGGTACATGGTTTTAAAGCACGACACAACATTTTAAAAATGGAGCAGAACGGGGTATGATGCCACTCGTTTCAAAGAAGAATGTTGTGTTCATGTTGATGCGCCAACAGGTGTTGTTAAATATTGGAGTGTTGTGTTGAGTAAGGATCGTCAAATTGCCACTTTAACCCCGTGTGCAGGTCGTTGTTCTACGGTGTTTGGTGATGCTGTCTGTCGAGGTTGCCGTCGCTTTAACCATGAAGTGATTCAATGGAACAGTTATACGTCTGAACAACACACTGCCGTTTGGCGTCGTTTAGATGCACAGCTTGATCAGATTTTAGTGCCTATGTTGCCTTTTGCTGACCTGCGTCATGTCGAAGGGTTTATCCGCTCTAAGCGGGTGCGTTTACGTGATGATGCTTCAAAAGGGCGTAAGTTGTATCATGCACTGAAAATTTGTGAAAAAAATCGACATTTTACCGATGAAAGTGGCTTGGGCATTCACTACAAAGAAGTGCGACCTTTGTGGCAGGAATTTGAGCGTCGCGTGTTGGCGCTTGCAACCGCAAGTTATGATTTTGCATTTTTAAGGGCTGATGGTATTAGCCATAGCTTATTGCATAGCTTGCACGATGACTAATTTGTAATTCTTGCGATTAAAGACTAGAAAGACTTTTATTGAGCCATAAAAAAACTCGCAAAATTTGCGAGTTTTTTATTTTATACAGGAATGGCTTAAGCCACTTGTACAGGAATACAGTTTGCAGTGTGGCTCACGGTATTGTCTGGGTTTGCATAGACCAAACGTGGTTCGTGCGCATTGGCTTCTGCTTCAGTGAAGTCACCAAAGGTTGCAATAATAATAATATCGCCTACATCGGCTTGGTGTGCAGCACCACCATTGACTGAAATGATGCCTGAGTTGTCTTCACCACGAATTGCATAAGTTGTGAAGCGCTTACCATTGGTCACGTTCCATACGTGGATTTCTTCATATTCACGAATGCCAGCCAAATCCATGAGTGTTCCGTCAATTGCACATGAACCTTCGTAGTGAAGTTCTGCATGAGTTACAAAAGCACGGTGGATTTTGCATTTTAATAAACGAGATAGCATGGTGAGCGTCTCCTTAGTGGACCTAAGATTTTATCTTATGGTTGAATTCAAACACTGCTTGCTGGATGTCAGTTCCGAGCAGAAAGCGCATTTTGCTCTGAAAATTGCGACATGGCAAGTGTGATTGTTCAACAATTGTGGATTCATCAGTTCGGTTTATAGGCATTGATTTGATTCATGGCTTGTTGTACTTCGCCATTGACCAGTAACTTGATACGACCTAATGCATGTGCAAGTGCATCATCCATTAAAGTTTGCTCGCTACTTGGTGCTTTGCTCAGTACATGACCAGACACGCGTTCTTTTGAACCCGGATGCCCAATACCAATGCGTAAACGATGGAAGTTTGGACCTGTGTGCGGCACGATGTCACGTAAACCATTATGTCCACCATGACCACCACCCGTTTTTAGGCGAATGATCCCTGGGTTCATATCCAGTTCATCATGAGCAATCAGCATTGCTTCAGGTGCAATTTGATAGAATTTGGCGAAGGGAACAACACTTTGACCAGAACGATTCATAAAGGTTGTGGGTAATAACAGACGAACGTCTTGACCTTCGATATTACCACGTCCGCTGATCCCGTGAAATTTAGGATCGGCTTTTAATGTAATGCCATATTGATCTGCAAGGCGTTCTACAAACCAGAAGCCTGCATTATGGCGGGTTTGGGCATACTCTTTACCAGGGTTGCCCAAACCAACAATCAGTGAAATATTAGCCACTAATTATACCATGAACACTTATGCGCGTTTGAAGTCAGCGTGCATAGGTGTGTTTTTAGCAGGGTGACGTTGTAACGCTTGGATTTTCACGTTTTCAACTTTGTCGCCTACTTTGATTTCTACAACTTCTTCAAAGAAAGCATTGCTTTCTAAAGCTTTTACAAGCTCACGAAGTTCTAAAGTGATTGTTACAGGCTCAGCGTCGCCACCATAAATGATAGCTGGAACTAATGCAGCGTGACGAAGGCGGCGGCTCGCACCTTTCCCTTGGTTAGCTGCTTCACGCGCTTGAGCGTTTAATACGAAGTTTGCCATAATAGACATCCTTATTTTGAGTTTAAATAAACTAGATCTGCGACCAATCTAGTGATAGAAAGCCCTGCCAAGTGGCAGGGCTTTGAAAATTTAGCGCTCTATTATAGATAAGAATCGAACATTGCGCTAATAGATTCTTCGTTGTTAATACGACGAATTGTTTCTGCAACCATGCTTGCTACAGATACTTGGCGAATTTTACCAAGTGCTTGAGCTTCTTCTGAAAGAGGAATGGTGTCGGTAACAACCAATTCATCAATGACAGAATTTTTCAGGTTTTCAATCGCTTTGCCTGAAAGTACAGGGTGGGTAGCATAAGCAACAACGCGGCGAGCACCAAAAGTTTTGAGTGCATCGGCAGCTTTGCATAATGTACCTGCAGTATCTACCATGTCATCTACAATGACACAGTCACGATCTTTTACATCACCAATCAAATGCATCACTTGTGATTCATTCGCTTTTTGACGACGTTTATCGATAATTGCAAGATCAATATCACCCATTTGTTTTGCAACAGCGCGCGCACGAACCACACCACCAACGTCTGGTGAAACCACCATGAGGTTGTCGTGTGACTGTTGACGCAGGTCAGCCAATAACGCAGGCGTACCATAAATGTTGTCTACAGGGATGTCGAAGAAACCTTGAATTTGGTCTGCGTGCAAGTCAATCATCACCACACGGTCAATCCCTACAGTGGTGAGCATATCTGCAACCACTTTAGCGGTAATTGGAACACGTGTAGAACGAGGACGACGGTCTTGGCGGGCATAACCGAAGTAAGGAATAACAGCAGTAATACGACCTGCACTTGCTCGACGCAACGCGTCAGCCATCACCAAGATTTCCATGAGGTTGTCATTGGTTGGCGCACAAGTAGGTTGTACGATAAATACGTCTTTACCACGGACATTCTCGGTAATCTCTACAGCAATCTCACCATCAGAGAAGGTAGAAACTGATGCAGCACCTAAAGGAATGTGCAAGTGGCTTACGACTTTTTGAGCGAATTGTGGATGCGCGGTTCCACTAAAAACGACAAGATTGGGCATGAAGCACCCTTGGCGGTTGGTGTATGTAAGAATAGATGGCAGGGGTAGCTGGATTCGAACCAACGGATGCCGATATCAAAAACCGGTGCCTTACCACTTGGCGATACCCCTAATGCGGCAGAACTTTAATATTTTTACTGCGTTCTGTCAAGGTAAATTAACAGGATAGCGGTAATATTGGGGGTTCTGTCTAATGCGAGAAAATGGCAGGGGTAGCTGGATTCGAACCAACGGATGCCGATATCAAAAACCGGTGCCTTACCACTTGGCGATACCCCTAGATTTGATCACTGTAAGATGGCAGGGGTAGCTGGATTCGAACCAACGGATGCCGATATCAAAAACCGGTGCCTTACCACTTGGCGATACCCCTAATACAGTAATCTACAGGTGAAAGAGATGGCAGGGGTAGCTGGATTCGAACCAACGGATGCCGATATCAAAAACCGGTGCCTTACCACTTGGCGATACCCCTATTGTACTGTGAAATGTCGTAATGGAGATTCATCTAAGCTGTTCACAACGTACGCAGTACATGGTGAGTGTGCCAAAATGTCGTCTACATTCATTTCTGCAGTCACTTCAGTAAAGACACAAGCACCTGTACCTGTAAGCTTTGCTTGACCAAATTGGTCTAAATAACGCATTGCTTCATCAACTTCGGGGTATAAATTTCGTGCCACAGGCTCAAAATTATTTCCAAAGTCAGATGGCTTTATCTGATAGCCGCAGAATTTAGTGGGCTTCGTGTTTCTTGTCAATGTTTTTTGTGAAAAAAGTAGTTGAGTGCTGATAAAACAGTCAGGTTTTAACACAATATATTGTTTTGGGGCTAAGTCTATGAATGTTAACTGTTCACCAATGCCTTCTGCCCATGCATTACGACCATGCACAAAGATCGGTACATCTGCTCCGAGCTGTAAACCAAGTTCAGCTAGTTTTTGAGTATCCAAGCCACATTGCCAAAGTTGATTGACTACAATTAAGGTGGTTGCGGCATTGGATGAACCTCCGCCAAGCCCTGCACCCATAGGGATGTACTTCTCAATTGAAATATTTAAACCTGTGGCTTGTTTCGCGTAAGGTTTTAAAATTTGCGTGGCTTTGTAAATCAGGTTTTGCTCTAAATCGACACTATTTAAGCCCTGAATTTGAACAGTCTGCGTAGCATTGACTTCAAATTCTAACCAGTCGTATAAATCAATCAGTTGAAAAATCGTCTGCAATTCATGGTAGCCGTTGTCACGACGCCCAGTAATGTGCAAAAACAGATTTAATTTGGCAGGTGAGGGTACACGAATCATGGCGAAACTTGGCAAGTGATTAACGATTTTGGATGAGCATTGTAATACGGTTTTCTTGCCCTGATTCAAGTGCTTGTTTCAAAATCAGACGGTTTGGCAAACTAGCACTGTCGTTATAGCTCAAATCGACCGTCCAACCATCTTCAATAAATTGAGTCGGGCGCTGTTGGGGGTCTTTTTGAATTTGGGCATTGACCGTTGCAGGTCGGGCTTGTACCCAATCGACCAAGTGGGTGATGGGCGCTTGCCAACCTGTGGCTTGTTCTAACAGTTCTTCAGGACTTTCGGCATAAATTATCCCTGTTTTGGCATTGTTGAGGGTGACTTGTCCTGGTTGTCCGCTAATTTGCGTTTTACCAACGCCCAAAATGCCGCTCAGTTCAATATCAAACTGCTGTTGCTGCTGTACCCAAGTAAAAAAGGCACTGCCAGATTGCTGCGGAGTGCGCACACCAATTTTGCCTTGTAGGTTAAATTGATTTTCGGCTTCAACTTGCTGTGAAATGTTGGCTGGTTTTTGTACGAAAGGCTGACAACCTGTCAGTACAAGGCTACTGGTGGCAAAAAGGGTTAATCCTAATTTTGAAAATAAACGCATGAATCTTTTAACTCTTTTTAACTGGCTGCGGTAACAATAGCGAATTTAATTGTTGCAATTGCGGATCATTCGGATGATTTTGTTGTAATTGTTGTAACACTTGGCTGAATTTTTGAATATCTCCTTGCATATACAACGATTTTGCATAACGTGAGCCAATCGCGGCACTATGACTCAGCGCGTAGGCTTTTTCCAAAGCCTGTGCCGAAGCAGTGTAGTCATTTTGCAAATAGCTGACATAACCTAAAGTATCTAAAATAGAGGCTTGTTCAGGTGCAAACTCAAGTGCTTGCTCTACATAGCGACGCGCTTCATCCAAACGACGATTTTGCAGTGCAAGAGTATAGGCGTAGGCATTTAAATAGGTTGGGCTGTTCGGCTCAATTTCCAGTAACTTGGTGAGCAGTTGATCCAGTTTGTCTTTTTCCTGATGTGCATCCAATAGTAAGACTTCTGAATAGATCAGGTCAGGATCATCGGGCAGGTTTTTGATGGCTTCATCTAACAAACGCAGAGCTGCTTTTTTATTGTCCATGCGTTTTAAAATATCGGCCTGTGCCTGATATAAAAAACTGGCATGCTGCGGATAGTTGACCCGTTCCTGCGTTAAAAAGCGCAGGGCATCGTTCAGTTTATCTTGCTGGGCAAAAATACTGATCATGTTGCGACGTGAAACCGTATAGAGGCTACCATCCACCAAACGATAATAGGCTTTGGCTGTTTCAAAGTGCTGTTTACGCTCGGCATTGACTGCCAAATAGAAATAGGCTTCGTTTTGATATTGGGCTGAATAGCGCAACTCTACTAAATATTTTTCGGCTTTTTCGTATTGTTTCAAGTCAATACTGGTCAAACCTGCAATAAATAAGGCTTCATCTTCCGTAGGCCATTTTTTTAAAATAGCTTCTAGCTTTGTTAGCGCCAAAGTTGCTTCATTTTTTTTGACCAAATATTTGGCTTCGGCTAAACGGACTTCAAAATTATTTTTGTGTTTACGGCTGGATTTTGCATACCAAGCTGCCGTTTCTTCTTCATTGCCAAGTACGCTCAACAAATTGGCTTTCATTAAAATATAGCCAGTGACTTTCGGGCGTTTGCGCAACGCTCTGTTAATGGTGTCGAGCGCGGCTTGATATTGTCCATTTTGCGCTTTTAAACCTGCAATCAATACCAAAATAGATGGATTGTCTTTGGCTTTGCTGGTGCGCAGGGCTTGAATCAGAAATTCACGGTCTTCTACAGATTCAGGGGAAATTCCCGCCAAAATTTGTTCTAAGTCAGCCGTGGCATCAATATTTAGAATTTTATCTAAGGTTTCTGCAGCCAAGTCATATTCATGCGCTTTGAGTGCAATGTGCGCCAAATAAAACAGTGCAGGGACATCGGATGGTTCTTGTACCACCCAATGTGTTGCAATATCTAATGCGGCACGTAGGTCATTTTGTTCAATGGCAATATTCAGGGCGCGTTGTTTAATGGAAGTCGAATTGTTCTTAATTGCCAAGACCGTGTAGTTGTGTAATGCAGTTGGAATATCGCCATAAGCCAAGGCAAATTCTGCCACCATGGTTTGTTTTACCGCATTATAATTTGAATTTGCATGATAAATTTCTTCAGATGCTCTAAGATGAGCAACTGAAGCCATGCTACCGACCAGTAAGAATGTGGTAGAATATTGCTTAATTGTCGCGCCGTATGGTCGGCTATTTGTTTGACGCAATTTTTCTTGATCCAAGTAATGCTTTTTATGACACCGTTATTGCACAATAGCATAAATTTAGCGAAATGATGATCTGATATGTCTTTCTTTGCATTGGGTGTCAACCATCAAACCGCCTCTGTAGAGTTGCGCGAGCAAATTGCATTTAACCCAGAAAAGTTAAGTGCCTTACTTGCTGAGCAAAGCCAACATCCCGAACTGAATGATTTGGTGGTGGTGTCTACCTGCAACCGTACCGAAGTCTACGCCATGTCTGAACATCCAGAACAGGTGTTGGATTGGCTTGCACACGTCAATGGTATTGATGCGAAGCAATTGAGTCGTCATGTTTATCGTTATGAAAATGCACAGGCGGTGTCGCATTTAATGCGCGTAGCCAGTGGGCTAGATTCACTCATGTTGGGTGAGCCGCAAATTTTAGGTCAGGTCAAAACTGCGCTGTCTTTAGCCAAAGACTCACATACGGTTTCGCAACAACTCAACCGAATTTTTGAATATGCGTTTTATGCTGCCAAACGGGTACGTTCAGAAACTGCCGTAGGCAGCCATGCCGTGTCTATGGGTTATGCGGTAGCGCAACTGGCGTTACAAGTATTTAGCCATCCTGAAAAACTAACCGTGATGGTGGTGGCAGCAGGCGAAATGAATAGCCTTGTAGCGAAGCATTTAGCTGAGATGGGCGTCGCTAAAATTTTAATTTGTAACCGTACCCGCGCCCGCGCCGAAACTTTGGCACAAGAAATTGCGCATCGGGTTGAAGTTGAAATTATTGAATTTGATCAGTTAGCAGCCAATTTACACCGCGCTGATGTAATTTCAAGCTGTACGGGTAGTTTGCATCAGGTGATTGCTTATCCTGAAGTGAAAGCAGCGTTAAAGAAACGTCGCTATCAGCAAATGTTGTTGGTCGATTTGGCCGTACCACGTGATATTGATCCTAAAATTGAAAATTTGGATGGCGTGTATTTGTACGGGGTCGATGACCTGCAAAGCGTGATTGATGAAAACTTGGCGCAGCGTCGTCAGGCGGCTGTGGAAGCAGAGCTAATGGTCAATCAGCTTGTGACTGAGTTGGTGACCCATCAAAAAGTTCAGCAAGCAGGTGCGACCATTCATGCTTACCGTGAACATGGCGAAAGCTTGCGTCAGGAAGAATTAAATTTGGCGATGGCGCGTATTGCCAAAGGTGAAGATGCTGCACAAGTTATGCAAGAATTTTCCTATCGTTTAACCCAAAAACTGCTGCATCCAACTTCTATTTTATTGCGTGAAGCAGCCAAAGGTGATGAGCCTGAATGTTTTGAGTTTATGCAGGAAAATTTAGCAGCGACTGCCAAACGTCGTCGCAAATAAGTAAGATTAACGTGATTTACAAAAAAGATTTTTGACGATACAAACTTAATCTAATCAGACCAGATCGCTTATTCCTCTAACAAGGTCAGCGATCTTTTTTTATCAATTTCATAAATTTGATGTTTCAATCGCTTCATTTCTTCAATACTGCTGAATTTTTTGGAGCGAATTTTTTGCTGTAAACAGTCGTATTGCAATTTGGTCGAAAAATCCTGCGCCAATTTATCGACGTGTTCAGGAGAAGTCGTGTAATCACTGACATTGGCTTGTTGTAAAATGCGCTGTAATTCATAGTGATACGCTGAGCATGCACCCAAAATATAATATTTGGCTTGTTCAGGATCATCGGGTAGATCATCAAAAATAGTATTTAAAATATTTAAGATTTGGTGTAGCAGATGATCATTTGGAATCAGCGCACGTAACGGTTCAAAGTGAATATACAAATACGGGTGATTGATTAGAATCGCAATCACATATTCTTCGGCATCGACTTTGGTGCTAAAACTCAAAGATGCATCGTTATTGGTCTGTGCCTGCCATTTACGGTTAAAGCCTAACTTTTCACGGAAAAACTGTTGCAGCAAATAGCGATAAGAACCCGTTTTGGGCAAAAGTTCGGTCAACTGCCGCAGTTCACCCATGACCTGACTTTTGCCTTCAGGGGTACTGATATTATGGTTTTGGGTGAGATGCGCAAAGACAAAATCTGATAGCAAAGGTGCTTGATCTAATAAACGTCGGAAATTTTCGATGCCTTCACGACGAATAAGTGAGTCAGGGTCGTGCTCATTGGGTAAAACAAAGAACTTCAGTTCACGTCCATCATTGAGCAAAGGCAGTGCAATTTCCAGTGTACGACGTGCGGCTTTTTGACCTGCGGCATCGCCATCAAAAGCGATGGTAATGCGGTTGTTTTGGCGGAATAGAATGTTTAAATGATCGGTATTACTGGCTGTACCGAGTGTCGCTACAGCACCATGAATGCCGTATTGCTGCAAGGCAATCACATCCATATAGCCTTCGACCATTAAATAATCTTGGGCTTTTTGTTTGCGTCCTTCATATAAACCATAGAGCAATTGGTTTTTATGAAACACTTCTGAGTCGGGCGAGTTGATGTATTTGGGTTTGATTTCATCATTAAGTGCGCGACCACCAAAGCCAACCACACGTCCTTTGCTGTCACGGATTGGAAAAATCACCCGATCACGCAGTAAATCGAAGTCACGCCCTTTGTCACTGGTACGAATCAAGCCCAGAAGCTTTAAGCCTGCAATGTCTTGTGGAAAGGCTTTTTCCAAATGTTGCCAGTCTTCAGGTGCATAGCCTAAACGCCAGAATTGCAGGGTTTGTGCAGTTAAACCACGTTTTTGGAAATACTGTTGTGCGGCAGGGCTATGCGGTAATTGCTGCTCATAATATTGAGCCACGTTTTCGAGCAAGTCGTATAAGTTACCTTCCTGCGCAGGTGCTTCCTGTATGGCGTCCCATTGTTCAAAACCTGCAAACGGGTCTGTACTGTTCTGAAATTCAGAACTTGAGTATTCAGTGCTTTGAAACTCGGCAAAAGGATCAAAGTCGATTCCCACACTCGTGTCAGCATCGTTAGCATGTTCGTTTGTTGCAGTTGGAGCCGCAGCAGTTTCCTGCTGATCTTTTACAGGCGGTTTTGGCTTTGTAATTGTTGCTGGCTTTTTGGCTTCACGTTTATAGGAGAGTTTTTTGCTGTCGTGCTGATCTTTCGGGAGTTCGATGCCTGTTTGACTGGCTAAGTCTTTCATGACATCTACAAAATTTCGGTTATCAATATCCATTAAAAAACGGATGGCGTTACCATTTGCTTGACAACCAAAGCAATGATAATACTGCTTGTCACGGTAAACGTGAAAAGACGGGCTTTTTTCCTGATGGAACGGGCAGCAGCCCGAATAGGTACGACCAGTTTTTTTTAATTTCACGCGCTGACCAATCAGATCGACAATATCAGTGCGATCTAAAATTTGATCAATCGTGTGCTGTGGAATGGCCATACGGTTTTGTCTGTTATCTCTTGGTAGTGAAAGGTTCGCCGAACAGGTTGAATACATCAGACTGTGCTGATTGACTCAATGAGCATTCTCTTTTGTATCTTTTTCTAGGACAGGAAACAAGCCCATAAAAGAACAAAGGGCAAGTATCATAACTTGCCCTTTGCATTTTTCAAAACTGAAAAATCAGTCGGAATGGTTTTATTCAGTGCTGTCGTTTTGAGATTTTGGACGATCGAGCAAGCCAAAACTCAAACGGTTGGTGAGGCTGCGTGATGGCTCTGCTTGTGCTTTAGTATCTGACTGTTGTGCTTCGGTGCTGCTTTGCGCTTCACGTCCGAAAATACCCAAAGTTGCACGGTTAATCCAGCTTGCGTCATGACGGGCAGCACGTAAATTCACGCTACCATCTGCTTTAACCAAATTTGGATAGTTCAGTTTCAACACATCAATATATTGCTGAGCTGTGGCTTGATCGCCCAGTTTGCCATAACCATAAGCCACCGTTGCCAACGCTTCTGGAATTTGCGGAGTTTGCGGATAATGCTCAACTACCCACAATGAACGCTCTACTGCAGCCACCCATGCTTTACGTTTAATGTTATAACGTGCTGCATTCATTTCGGCTTCTGCCAGTTCCTGACCAATAAACTGCATACGCTGTGCAGCATCTACCGCATAAGTGCTTGATGGATAGCGACGGATAAAATCGACAAAGTTTTGATACGCTAGTTTTAAATAGCTGACATCACGGTGCGCTTGCTTGAGCGAGGTATAACGCAACAAACCATCATAGTTTTGTTCCATATTCGCTACGCCACGTACATAGTAGGCATAATCGGCTTTAGGATGCTGCGGGTTCATGCGGATAAAACGATCTGCAACAGCAATTGCGCCTTCATAATCTTTTTGCTGGAATTTTGCATACAACAATTCAAGCTGCGCTTGCTGCGCATAATCACCCGTTGGATAATAGGTTTCTAAAGCTTCAAGATGCTTAACGGCATCGGTGTATTGACCACGATCCAGTGCTTTTTCTGCTTTTTCAATATAAACCTGTTCGCTAGATTGCGGACCAGTATCGACCACTTCTTTTTTTGGATTGCTGCTACAGCCCACAATTGCAGACGCAACGCCGAGTGAAAGAGCAAGCATTGTTATTTTATAACGTGGTAGCGACATAAAAATTCCTCTGTTAATACGGGCAATGAGCTACAATTGCGCTATTAAACCACTTTTGTCTGAATGAGCAAATGAGTCAAGCACAATCTACCCATTCCAATTTACCTGAAACTGAGTTCAATTTACTTGAAGATGCTGAGGATGCAGATAACCATACTTCAGACTCAACTGCAACACGTTTATCGTTGCAATTTCAATTGGATGACAGCCACTTAGGACTACGCATCGACCAAGTTGCAGCCATCATTTGGAGTGAATTTTCACGTGAAAAGCTAAAACAGTGGCTCAAAGACGGTCATTTGTTGGTAAATGGTAACACGGTCAAACCTAAATATAAGTGTGAAGGTGATGAGCTTCTTACCCTAGAAGTCGAGCTTGAAGCGCAAACCCGCAGCCTGCCTGAAGATATTCCACTGGATATTATTTATGAAGATGATGATATCATGGTGATTAATAAACCTGTGGGCATGGTGGTGCATCCGGGGGCGGGAAATAGCTCTGGAACTCTGGTAAATGCCTTGCTGCATCATTATCCAAAATCGGCAGAGTTAACTCGTGCAGGTTTGGTGCATCGTATTGATAAAGATACTTCGGGTTTGCTGGTGGTTGCCAAAAATCTGGAAGCACAGTTTGCCTTGACCAAGCAACTGGCGAAAAAGTCAGTTTATCGTTTATACGACTTGGTGGTGTACGGCAACATGATTGCGGGAGGCACTGTCGATGAGCCGATTAAACGCCATCCTGTAGATCGAGTGAAAATGGCTGTTTTGCCGGGCGGCAAAGACGCCGTCACACATTACAATGTTAAAGAACGCTTTCAGCATTTCACTCGTGTTCAGGCGCGTTTGGAAACTGGACGTACTCATCAAATTCGTGTGCATCTAAGTTATATTGGTTATGGTTTGGTTGGCGATCCTGTTTATACGCCACGTGTACGTGTGCCAGCAGGCGCATCGGCATTATTAAACGATACCTTGCGTAACTTTAAACGTCAGGCCTTACATGCCGTCAAACTCGGTTTGGTGCATCCACGTACTCAAGAAGAAATGATGTTTGAAGCGCCGTGGCCTGAAGACTTTAAACAATTGGTAGACGTGTTACGCAGTGAAAATGCTGCCTATTAATTGTTGCATAGACAGCATTAACAAGATCAACTCAGATACGGCAATGCCAGAAAACGACTAAGGATAGATTTATGCAATTTGTTCAAGGATTACCTGCAGGTGTGTATGTTGGGCAAACCCGCATACAACATGTGCAAGCTTTAGCGACAGACTGTGCCGATGTATCTGGTTTTAATCTGGCGCTGCATGTGCAGGATGATGCATGGCGTGTGCAGCAGCATCGTATGAGTTTACTGGCAGAGTTTGCTGAATATGGGGTCGATAAAATGACGTGGATGACGCAAACACATAGCGTGTTGTGTCAGACCATTAATGAGCAAATCACTTGTGAAGCTTTAGAAGGCGATGGTTTGGTCACTCAGCGTAAAGCGCATGCTTTAATGATGATGACCGCAGACTGTTTACCTGTGGTTTTGGGCAATGCCGAAGGCACTGAGGTTGCGAATCTGCATGCAGGCTGGCGTGGTCTTGCCAACGGTATTATCGAAAACACCATCGTCGAAATGCAAAGTGCGCCAACATGGGCGTGGTTGGGTGCGGCTATTAGTCAGCCGTGTTTTGAAGTTGGGGCTGAGGTGAAACAGGCATTTTGCGATAAATATCCTGAATTAGACACGGCTTTTATTGCAGGGCAGCAGCAAGGTAAATATCTCGCTGACTTGTATGCGATCGCGCGTTTTATTTTGCAGCAGCATGGTGTTACAACGGTCTTGGGCGGTGATCAGTGCTCGTATCAACAAGCCGATGATTACTATTCTTACCGCCGTCAAGCACGTACAGGACGTATGGCAACATTCGTGTTTATGCAGGCTTAGTGTTAAACTTGACTTAATTATTTGGTTTTAAACATTCTCATGTCAGTGACTCATTCAACATCTTCTTGCGCTGCTATTCGTGTGGCGGTGGTTTATCACAGTCCTTATGGTCATACTGCTAAGGTGGCACAGCATATTGCACAAGGTGCTGCGCAAATGGATGCTCAGGTGACTTTGATGGATGTGGCTGAAATTGAATGGGATAGCCTAGATCAAGCCGATATTATCATTATGGGCTGTCCAACTTATATGGGCAGCATTACTTCGGCTTTAAAACAGTTTATGGAGCAATCGTCTAAGCGTTGGTTGGCCAGAACTTGGCAGGGTAAACTGGCGGCAGGTTTTACCAATGGCGGTGGTTTAAGTGGCGATAAACTGGCGGTGCTGCAACAAATTAATTTATTTGCGATGCAGCATGGCATGTTGTGGTCAGGTTTACCGTTTATGCCGACAGGGCGTAGTCCACACGATATTAACCGCATGTCGAGCTTTTTGGGTTTAATGACGCAGTCTGATAATGCCAGTGTTGAAGTTACGCCACCCGAAGGTGATTTGGAAACTGCAGTCAAATTTGGTAAATATTTGGTGGAATTAAAACTTAAAGACTAAGCATTTTTAGTTTTACAACTTCCATAAAAAATACTCGATGTTGATCTCGAGCATTTTTTATGGGCGGAATGTGCAAAATTATTTGTGCATCAAACGTGCTTTATCACGCTGCCAATCGCGGTCTTTTTCAGAAGCGCGTTTATCGTGCAATTGTTTACCTTTCACCAAAGCAATTTCAAGCTTCGCTAAAGGGCCTTTCCAATAACATGCTAAAGGTACGCAAGAATAACCTTTTTGATTGACTGCACCCATCAACTTTTCAATTTCACGTCGTGAAAGTAAGAGTTTGCGGGTACGGGTCGCTTCAGGCACTACATGCGTTGAAGCCGACAAGAGTGGTTGAATTTGTGCACCAAATAAAAAGGCTTCATTGTCACGAAACAGGATATAACTTTCGGTAATAGTCATACGTCCTGCGCGCAAAGATTTGACTTCCCAACCTTGCAAAGAAAGTCCTGCTTCAAATTTTTCTTCAATAAAATAATCGTGGCGTGCACGTTTATTCTGTGCAATTGTTCCGCCCGTATTTTTTTTAACTACAGTTAGCTTCGCCATATTCAATTACTTCCAAACTTATGACTATTGTGCCTCAAACCAAGGCTTGCTGACAAATCAAAATCATCACAACTGTTGGCTAAACTGCTTTGATATTTCATAATTTGGTAGACTTTGTTCACTAAAGTTTTTTGTATTTGTTAAACTAACTTTGACAAAACCAACTAGAGCATAATGGATGTCTAAAACTCGCGTAATTTATCCGGGCACCTTTGACCCGATTACTAATGGTCATATTGACTTGGTGACACGTGCTGCAAAAATGTTTGATGAAGTCGTGGTCGCAATTGCCATTGGACATCATAAAAATCCAATTTTTACTTTGGAAGAACGTGTGGAATTGGCACAGGCATCTTTAAAGCATTTGCCTAATGTTGAATTTGTCGGATTTGATGGTTTATTGGTTAATTTTTTCCGTGAGCAAAATGCGACTGCAGTTTTGCGTGGTTTGCGTGCTGTTTCAGATTTTGAATACGAATTTCAGTTGGCAAATATGAACCGTCAATTAGATGCGAAATATGAAGCGGTATTTCTGACTCCTTCAGAGCAATATTCATTTATTTCTTCTACATTAGTTCGTGAAATTGCACGCTTAAAAGGTGATGTGACTAAATTTGTTGCACCTGTTGTGGTCGAAGCCTTTGAGCGTAAATTACGACAAGGTTGGTAGCGTGTCTTTATATATTACCGATAAATGTATTAACTGTGATGTCTGTGAACCTGTATGCCCAAATGAGGCAATTTATATGGGTGAGCTGATTTATGAGATTAATCCAGCATTATGTACTGAATGTGTAGGACATCACGAGCAGCCGCAGTGTCAGTTATTTTGCCCAGTCGATTGTATTCCGCTCGATCCAGAGCATGTAGAAACACAGGAACAATTGCTGGAAAAATATAAAAAACTGATTGCTCAAAAAAGCGCAAGCAATTAACTTATAATTTTGCTAAGATGCGCCTTCGAAGTGAACCAGACGATCGCTGCTGTGGAGGTCTCCGTGACTGAAACAGGGGAGGAAAGTCCGGGCTTCATAGGGCAGGGTGCCAGGTAACGCCTGGGCGGCGTGAGCCGACGGAAAGTGCAGCAGAGAGTAGACCGCCTTCATATGGTTTCTTTTTCGGAAGAAATTGAAGGTAAGGGTGAAAGGGTGCGGTAAGAGCGCACCGCATGGCTGGTAACAGTTCATGGCATGGTAAACCCCACCAGAAGCAAGACCAAATAGGAATCCTGAGGTACGGCCCGTACTGGATTCGGGTAGGTCGCTTGAGCGTATGAGTGATTGTACGCCTAGAGGAATGATCGTTCTTGACAGAACCCGGCTTATCGGTTCACTTCACCAAATTTTAAGCAATAGTTGTGTGATAATGCTTGACGTCTATAGCATTACAGCAGATAATGCGCGCACAGTTTTTGGCTATGTAGCTCAGTTGGTTAGAGCACCGCACTCATAATGCGGGGGTCACAGGTTCAAGTCCCGTCATAGCCACCATTTTTCAGACCACATTCACTAATGTGGTCTTTTTTTATCTTTAAAATTTACCTGTGCAATCTATGTTGTTGGTGTCGAGCTGAATTTGCATTTGCAGGTTTTGAATATGTTGCCAGTTGGCTTGCTGATCAGGATAGCTAAAAATTTTGGCATCCACCTGATTTAACTTTTTCAGTGAAATATGTTGTGATGCGCAATAACGCCCCACCGCACGCTCATAGGCCAATTGCTGCTGGGCTTCAGGACTGAGACGATCTGCAGTAAGAATCTTTTGCTGACCTTTGGCATAGGCCACCAATACATGTTTGTCAGCAAAGCTGTAGCTCATTTTCGAGTTGATATATTGTGCTACGTCACGGCGTACACCGTTGTAGTCGACCAAAATAGGCCCAACGACCTGACATGCACCTAAGCTCAAAGCTAAGCCTGCAACAGCAAGCCATTTAAAACGAAGAGTAGCAGACATAGTATTTTCTCTGGTCATTTGAATAAATTTTGCAGTAAATGTGGATGATAATCCGTAAGAAAAAGGTAAATTGCCTAAAAACTAATAAATTGAAAAGTATTTGTTTAAACTGTGAGCGTTTGTAAGTTAAAATACTTGACGATGCAGGGCTAAGTTTAGATAATGCGCACACAGTTTATGGCTATGTAGCTCAGTTGGTTAGAGCACCGCACTCATAATGCGGGGGTCACAGGTTCAAGTCCCGTCATAGCCACCATTTTTATAGACTAAGCTCTCAGCTTGGTCTTTTTTTATGTCAAAATTTTAGGCTACTTTTTGCAGCATTGGTTTAATGGCAGGTACAAAAAAACCAAGCCGTAGCTTGGTTTTTTATATCTTTGTTTAAGCAATGCTTTAGCGTTAAATCCCTGCTTTCCAACCATTGACGAGCGGATAGCGACGTTCACGACCAAAAGCGCGTGAACTAATACGTGGTCCTAATGCACCTTGGCGACGCTTGTACTCGTTGCGATCAACCAATTGAATGACTTTCTCAACCATCGCACGTTCAAAGCCTTTGCCAATGATATCTTCTTGGCTTTGGTCTTCTTCAATGTAGGCATATAAAATTGCATCCAAAATTTCGTACGGTGGTAAAGAGTCTTGGTCTTTCTGATCTGGGCGCAATTCTGCAGAAGGTGGGCGAGTAATCACACGCTCTGGAATAACAGGCGCATCAGCAATACTGTTACGGTATTTTGCCAGTTCAAATACAATGGTTTTATACACGTCTTTAAGTACGGCATAACCGCCGACCATATCGCCGTATAAGGTGCAATAGCCAACAGCCAGTTCAGATTTATTGCCTGTAGACAGGACTAAATTACCAAATTTGTTGGAAAGTCCCATCAAAATCGTACCGCGTGCACGGGCTTGTAAGTTTTCCTCAGTAGTGTCACTTGGGCTATTACCAAAGAACGGATACAAGGTTTGCATGAAGCTATTTACTACAGGGTGAATTTCCGCAATACCGAAGGTTACGCCTAAAGCTTTGGCTTGCTCTGCCGCATCTTCAACACTGATTTGCGCAGTATAAGTATATGGCATCATCACCGCTTGTACTTTGTCTGCACCAATGGCATCGACTGCAATTGCAAGTGTCAGCGCAGAGTCAATACCACCCGATAAACCTAAAATAACCCCAGGGAAGCCTGAACGTTGAACATAGTCACGTGTAGCTAAAACCAAGCCTTGGTAAATTTCTGCCAACGTATCTAAAGCGGGGCTAATCTCTGCAGTTTTAAAGTATTTCTGAGCAGCATCATACTCAACGAAGAATACACCTTCCTGATACGTCGGTGCTTGTAGTGCAACATCGCCCGCTTGATTGATCACGAAGCTGGTACCATCGAAGATTAAATCATCCTGACCGCCCACTTGGTTCACATACACGACATTTAAATGGAGTTGCTTAGCCAGCTCAGTCATGGTTTGTACACGATGTTGTGGCTTGCCCACTTCATAAGGTGATGCATTGAGCACCAATGCTGTTTCAACATTGAGTTGTGCGAGTTGCTGTACCGTTGGCAGTGCCCATAAATCTTCGCAAATTAATACACCAAATTTATGTCCAAGGTATTCAAATACCAGATGTTGATGACCTTCATCGAAATAACGCTTCTCATCAAATACGGCATAATTCGGTAAATTTTGTTTGTTATAAATACCAAGAATATTGCCATCTTTCATGACTGCAGCAGAGTTGAAGCGTTGACCATCTTCAGTTTCATTCACAAAACCGAAAACTAAAACGATATCTTTAATTTCACGTAATTGTTCAAATGCTTGTTGAGTGCGTTTGTTCAAGCTTGGGCGCAGTAATAAATCTTCTGCTGGGTAACCCAAGAGAGAAAGTTCAGGAAAAATAATCAGATCTGCGTGTTGTTTTTTCGCTTCATTTGCCTGTTCAAGCATTTTTTGCGCATTTGCTTCGAGATTGCCGATGTGTGGAGAGAACTGTGCAAGGGCAATTTTAAAAGATTTCATTTAAATTAAGTCCTATTCCTATAGGTTTAAAATACACATAAACAACTGATTATTATTGTTATAAAAATTTCAGCGCAGTGTATTGTGGATTAAACGACTGCCGAAAGGCACAAATAAAAACCATTTATTATCTAACAGAGGCTTTGTTGCACAAAGATTTCATAACTATATGATTTTAAAAGTTTTGATTATTTTTTGATCCAAAATTAAATTTATTTAAATCAGATGCTTACATATTTATGCAACAAAGCCTCTAACAGATAAAGATCTTATTTTGCGGTGCAAAAATAGAGACTTTTGCTATTTTATCGTAATTTAGAATAGATGCTAGCATCGAATACACTTTATTCTTGTATGCTGCAGAATATCATTGAAATGTGACAGAATTTTTATGCTATTTATTTGAAATTATTATATTTTAAGATTAGGTTTGTCTGTGGTTTTAAGCCTGATCGCTCAAGTTAAAGAATATTCAGTTAAGCAATTGGTTTTGGTGGATTCAGAATAATATTGTCAATTTTTTTCAGGAAAATATCTTTAGCGATGTCACCTTGTTGTTCAATGTTATAGGCAAAAAAAGGCTTGTTTGTAGTCAATTGATAGCGATATGGATTGTACTGTTTAAAGCTTAAATAATATGCCGTTTGTAAGAGTGCGCCATGTAGCAAGACATTGATTTTCTGTTGATATTGCAAGACATGCGCCATTTCGTGAATAAAAATGGCTTGATAGCCTAAATGTGCTTGAGTGTAGTCTGAACGGTAATGCAAATTGCGCACATGAATATCACCACAGGGTGCCATAAATATATGTTGTGGTTGCCAAGGTAAATAGGGGTGATTCATGACTCTGACTTTGCTGTAGTCAATTAAATGGCCGAACACAGACTGGCAGAGCTGTATTTCTGCAGGTGTTAAGTAGCGATATTTAAACTGCGCAAGTTTTAAAAAACGCATGAGCAGACTTAAAAATAAGAAATGCAGTTGCAGCATGTAAATTGATCATGAAAGGCTGACATTAAAAATATAGCGTAAAATGGGTTGTGACCCAATTTAATTATGTTGTCTAAGTCAAACTACCAAGGCTTTGTATTCTAGTGTGGATAAATATTCAAAAATAAAAAAAACCACCCGAAGGTGGTTTTTTGAGTCGTACTCGTTTTACAAGGTACAACGCGAACCGAATTAACGGTTGATGTCGCGTTGAGTGTAACCTGTGTAAAGCTGACGTGGACGACCGATTTTGTAAGGACCGCTGTGCATTTCTAACCAGTGGCTGATCCAGCCTACAGTACGTGCAAGAGCGAAAATTACAGTAAACATTTCTGTTGGGATACCAATCGCTTTAAGAATGATACCTGAATAGAAGTCTACGTTAGGGTATAAGTTACGCTTGATGAAGTATTCATCAGATAACGCAATACGCTCAAGTTCCATTGCAAGTGCAAGTTGTGGATCGTTGATACCTAAGTCGTTAAGAACTTCGTCACAAGTTTGCTTCATTACTGTTGCACGTGGGTCGAAGTTTTTATAAACGCGGTGACCGAAGCCCATAAGCTTCACTTCTTTAGTCTTCACTTTTTCCATGAAGTCTGCAACGTTTTCTACAGAGCCGATTTCGTCAAGCATCTTAAGAACAGCTTCGTTCGCACCACCGTGAGCAGGACCCCAAAGTGCAGAAATACCTGCAGAGATGCATGCGTATGGGTTAGCGCCAGTAGAACCAGCTAAACGTACAGTTGAAGTAGACGCGTTTTGTTCGTGGTCAGCGTGCAGCGTAAAAATACGGTCCATAGCGCGTGCATGAACAGGGTTAACTTTGTAATCACGGTCTGCTGGTGTAGCAAACATCATGTACAAGAAGTTTTCTGCGTAGCTTAAGTCGTTACGTGGGTAAACGAATGGTTGACCAACTGTGTACTTGTAGCTCCAAGCCGCTAAAGTAGGAATCTTCGCGATTAAACGAATCGCTGTGATTTCACGGTGGTTAACATCTTCGATGTCCAAATTGTTGTGATAGAACGCAGATAACGCACCAACAACACCAACCATGATTGCCATAGGGTGAGCATCACGACGGAAACCGTTATAGAAACGCTTAACTTGGTCGTGAACCATAGTGTGGTTGCGAACTTTTGCGTCAAAATCAGCTTTTTGTTCAGCTGTTGGAAGCTCGCCATTTAATAATAAGTAGCAAGTTTCTAAGTAGTCAGCTTTAGTTGCCAATTGGTCAATTGGGTAACCACGGTGTAAAAGAATACCTTTGTTACCATCAATAAATGTGATTTTAGACTCGCAAGACGCTGTTGCCATAAAACCAGGATCAAAAGTAAAGTGACCTGCCGCCAACACATCCTTAACGTCAATTACATCTGGGCCTAATGTGCCGCTGTAAATTGGTAATTCAATTTCTTTTCCATCAAGCTGTAATACGGCTTTTTTGCCAGTTGCTTCAGACATTCAATAGATCTCCTGTCCTGGTGAATGTTGATCTGACTCGAAGTATCAATCTTTTAATGCGCAAGTCAGACGGATTAAAAATTTGCTCTAAGATTAGAGAGTACTGAAATTTTGTCAATTATACTTATGGATTAAGTAGACGACTGTTTGCAGAAAAAGCCGAAAAAATTCCAGTAAAAAAATCAATAAAATCACAGCACAGCCGCAGTATCATAAGTCAAAATTTGTTGGATGTGCAGAAAAAAATCATCGTTTGGGATTAATTGTAAGCAATTTTAAATAATGGTTTTGCTGTGGTGATTCTGCGGTGGGTTGCAGTCCAAAACTTAAATTTATCTAATTCTCATAACTTACACGTTTTTGCATTGCCATCAGGCAGGTTTGTCTTTTGGATACAGGCTGCAAGTCGGGTATTTAAAATAGATGTTAATTGATCAAAAAATGACTGATTAAACAAAGAAAAACTTTTAGAAAACGTTGGTTTTTGGCCAAAAGAATATGGGTTTTTGCATAAGACTAAGTGTTTCTCGTTTTGTGTAATATTAGAAAATACTGGATAAGTCATTCTTTCGCATGATGATTGTCATTTTTAATATTTATTTGGGTGTTGTGTTTAAAGTAAATATAAGTTGTATAAATAGATTGAGGTATGTGCCGTCATTAAAGTTTAATCCATGATCAGGTGTACCTTGACCAAAGCAAAGTGATGGGCTGTCTGGATCTAAGAGTCTTGTGTTGTGGTTGTAAATTGCTGCAACGAAGTAGAGTGCATACATATATAGCGCTACATACTTATATATAAGTATGTGAAAACCCAAAGAACATCAGAAAAACAAAGTACAAATTTATCTTTAGTCTAAATATTCTAAAGCTGTTTATTGTGTCATTAAGAATTTTTATTTTAATAATTGATTGAAAAAACATGGGTTTATGTTTGCTTGTGTGGCTATTGATGGCGAGTGGTTTGCTTTTATACTTGTTAATGATTCTTATTTAAAGGGTTTTTAGCCAAAAAGCCGAGTAGAGTTGTTTGTATTTTAACAGTTGACGTTTTATAATTCAGTGTCGTTTTAAGGTTAGGCATGAATTTGCCTAACAATGCCAGCTTTCCTTCGAATTTATTCCAACAAACTCCGGATGGAGTTTTTACTTACAGGATGCCCGCTGTGAAAAGCAACAGACCTGTCAATTTGTCCATGGGTCAAGTTTTAGAAGTAAACTTAAAATCGCCCGTGGCTATTGCATCAATTCTACACCGTCTTTCTGGTGTCATCGTATTTTTACTCGTACCGGTACTTTTATGGTTGTTAGACAAGTCTTTGTCTTCACCTGAAGGTTTTGCTCAAGTTCAAGAAATTTTTAACGGTTTCTTTGTGCGCTTTATCGTATGGGTATTTGTAGCCGGCTTAATCTATCACTTCATTGCTGGTGTTAAGCACTTACTTGCTGACCTTGGTTTTGCAGAAGAACTGCAAAGTGGTCGCATTGCAGCTACTATTTCATTGATCTTGTCTGCTATCGGTATCGTTGCAGCATTTGTATGGATTGTAATCTAATGAAAAGTGCTACAGGTTTAACGGGTTCAGGTTCTCGCGATTGGTTTATCCAACGTATTAGTGCTGTTGTTCTTGCTGTTTATACCGTTGTGGTATTTGGTTGGATTCTTCTTAACGGTGGATTCAACTTTGAACAGTGGTACGGCTTTATGATGACATTACCAATGAAGATTATGTCTTTATTGGCAGTCTTATCTCTTGTTGCACATGCTTGGATCGGTATGTGGCAAGTATTCACTGACTATGTGACTACTCGTCAAATGGGTCCTTCAGCTTCAGGTTTACGCCTAGTGCTGACTTCAGCAGTGATTATTGCTGTTTTTGCATACGCAATCTGGGCAATCCAGATTTTCTGGGCGAATTGATAGGAAAATATCATGGGCGCGATTAACCCTAAAGAAGATTATACAAATATTCCACACCAATTCTTTGACGCAGTCATCGTTGGTGGTGGTGGTTCAGGTATGCGTGCATCTTACCAACTTGCTCAAGCAGGTTTGAAAGTTGCGGTATTGACCAAAGTATTCCCTACACGTTCACACACTGTTGCAGCGCAGGGTGGTATTGGTGCATCTCTTGGTAACATGCAAGAAGATAACTGGCACTACCACTTTTACGACACAGTAAAAGGTTCTGACTGGTTGGGCGACCAAGACGCGATTGAATTCATGACGCGTGAAGCGCCACAAGTGGTTTATGAATTAGAACACTTGGGTATGCCATTTGACCGTAACGCAGACGGTACAATTTACCAACGTCCATTCGGTGGTCACTCTGCAAACTACGGTGAAAAAGCGGTTCCACGTGCATGTGCTGCAGCTGACCGTACAGGTCACGCACTTCTTCACACGCTTTATCAAAGCAACGTGAAAATGGGCACTCAATTCTTCGTAGAATGGATCGCTCTTGATTTGATCCGTAACGAAGCTGGCGATGTACTAGGTGTGACTGCAATTGACCAAGAAACAGGTAAAATCGCAGTATTCCAAGCGAAAGCGACATTGTTTGCTACAGGTGGTGCAGGTCGTGTGTACCGTGCATCTACAAACGCATATATCAACACTGGTGACGGTCTTGGTATGGCTGCGCGTGCAGGTATTCCATTACAAGATATGGAATTCTGGCAGTTCCACCCAACAGGTGTTGCGGGCGCGGGCGTATTGTTAACGGAAGGCTGTCGTGGTGAGGGTGGTATCCTTCGTAACGATTCAGGCGAACCGTTCATGGAGCGTTATGCACCAACTTTGAAAGACTTGGCGCCACGTGACTTCGTATCACGTTCTATGGACCAAGAAATTAAAGAAGGTCGTGGTTGTGGTCCAAACAAAGACTACATCTTGCTTGATATGACGCACTTGGGTGCAGACACAATCATGAAGCGTCTTCCATCTGTATTTGAGATTGGTAAGAAATTCGCGAACGTTGACTGTACTAAAGAGCCAATTCCTGTTGTTCCTACAATCCATTACCAAATGGGTGGTATTCCAACCAATATTCATGGTCAAGTGGTTGTTCCAGAAAGCCGTGAAACTCAAGAGTTGGTTGCGAACTATAACGCAGAAACTGATACATATACAACCAACGCGGGCGACCGTGACTTTGCTAAACCAGTAAAAGGTTTCTATGCAATTGGTGAGTGTTCATGTGTATCTGTACACGGTGCTAACCGTTTAGGTACAAACTCATTGCTTGACTTGGTTGTATTTGGTAAAGCTGCGGGTCAACACATCATTGAGTATGTGACTAAGCAACACGATGGTGAGTACGAACCACTTCCAACAACTGTACTTGAAAACACTGTGAACCGTATTCGTAAACTTGACGAATCGACTTCAGGTGAAAACGCTCAAGAAGTTGCTGATGCAATTCGTAACATCGTTCAAGACCACGCAGGTGTATTCCGTACTTCAGCATTGCTTGATGAAGGTGTGAAACAAATTCTTGCGCTTGAGCCACGTGTTCGTAACATTCATTTGAAAGACAAATCTAAAGTATTCAACACTGCACGTGTAGAAGCATTAGAAGTTGAAAACTTGTATGAAGTTGCTAAAGCGACACTGATCTCAGCTGCTGCACGTAAAGAATGTCGTGGTGCGCATACGGTTGTAGACTTTGAGTTACCACCAGATCACCCAACTTATTCTTATGGTCGTCGTGATGATGAGTGGATGAAGCATACTTTATGGTTCTCTACAGATAACCGTCTTGAGTACAAACCAGTACGTTACAAGCCACTTACTGTAGCTGCTATTCCACCTAAACCACGTACATTCTAATTGGGAGAAGTAAGATGAGTAGAGGTACTCGTACATTTAATATCTACCGCTACGATCCTGATAAGGATAAAGCACCGTACATGCAAACTTTTAAGCTTGAATTGACTGATAAGCACCGTATGTTGCTTGATGCACTTCTTGAATTGAAGGTACAAGACGAATCTTTGACATTCCGTCGTTCATGTCGTGAAGGTATTTGTGGTTCTGATGGTGTAAACATCAATGGTAAAAATGGTTTAGCGTGTCTTTGGAACCTAAACGATTTACCAGAAGTGATCACAATTCGTCCGCTTCCAGGTCTTCCTGTAATTAAAGACTTGGTTGTAGACATGAATCAGTTCTACGATCAGTACAACAAGATTCATCCGTTCTTGATCAACAACCAACCTGCGCCACCAAAAGAGCGTTTACAATCTCAAGAAGAGCGTGAGCATCTTGATGGTTTGTATGAATGTATTCTTTGTGCATGTTGTTCAACTTCATGCCCATCATTCTGGTGGAACCCAGACAAGTTCTTGGGTCCTTCAGCGTTGTTGAATGCATATCGTTTCATTATCGATTCGCGTGATACTGCAACTCAAGAGCGTTTGGCTCGTCTTGACGATCCATTCTCTTTGTTCCGTTGTAAAGGTATTATGAACTGTGTATCTGTATGTCCTAAAGGCTTGAACCCAACTAAAGCAATCGGTCACATCCGTAACATGCTTTTAGATATGGCTGGCTAATAGACTGCGTGATCAGTTGAGAAAAGCACACCTAGGTGTGCTTTTTTTTGTGCCAAAATTACGATAAAAGTCGTGTGATAAGTTGCTTGTTTTTGATGAGTACGTAAATGAAAAATGTTGCATGCAAAGAAGTGATTAAAAAGTGAGTATTTGATATTTTTTAGGTATAACTGTTGGATAAATAGACAAAAACAGCATTTAGCCGACTAAAGTTGCACACAATTGTAATCCAGTGCTGCTATTTTGTTGTAAAGCATGGGCAAATGCCAAGTTTAGCTGCAATATTTATTTTTAGATGTTATCATGTAACGTGTAAGTGAGAGGGCAGATTGAGAGATGTGCTCTCTTTTATTTTATCTGAAATAGCGGTGTTGGACTTTGGTCTAAATTGCATCTGTTTTTTAAATAAAGCACCATATGTTAGATGAAAATAGAATCAGTGTATTTCGCCAATTTATAGGAGGTATGTGTCAAAAAAATCAATTGCATTTCTGAGATCATGTTACGATTAACAAATGACTATATCTGAAAAATGTTGAATTTTTGTACATTTTATCAACATTTTAAGTGCAAATGATGTGTTATTAAATCAGGACTATTGCAGAAAAGTCGTATTAGAAAAGCTAAGACTGAGCACTTATTTTTTCTAAAACGATTTTGCAAAAAATTGCTCGGCTTGGGTCGAGTATATAAATGAGTGATGATGCCAATGAGGGCGTTATGATTCATAAATGACATTGGGTTTTCCTAATGTAGTGATAACGCCTCATGACATATGTCAACTGGGGACTAATGTCATGTTACCAATTTGACATTATCAATCATGGGTTTTGCTTAAAAAGCATCCTGGAAAATGTTTTTGCAATAGGAAATGGGTCCACAAATGCAAGAAGTTGCTGACGCACTGCGTCTTGACACTGAACTTTCCGCTGATAGTGCAGCGTATATTGAAGAACTTTACGAGCATTATTTGACGTCACCGGAATCAGTCGGTGCTGATTGGCGCGAATATTTCGATAAATTCCCGAAGGGTGATCAACCACACAGTAATGTACGTGAGCAATTCCTTTTATTAGGTCGTAATTCAAATCGCGTTCAAGCCATTGTTCAAGGTTCAGTGAGTTCTGAACATGAACAACGTCAAATTGGCGTGTTGCAACTGATTGCTGCTTACCGTAACCGTGGTCACCAAAAAGCAAAATTAGATCCACTAGGTTTGGCAAAACGTGAAGATGTGCCAGATCTTGATCTTGCTGCGCATGGTTTAACTAAGTCTGATTTAGATACTGTTTTCCATACAGGTAATTTGGAAATTGGTAAGTCTGAAGCAACACTAGGCGAAATGGTTGATGCCATGCAGGCGATCTACTGCGGTTCAATTGGTGCAGAATACATGCACATTGTTGATACCAAAGAAAGACGCTGGATTCAACAACGCTTAGAAAGCGCACGTGGTAAGTTCACATTTACTGCAGATCAAAAGAAACACGTTCTTGAGCGCTTAACAGCAGCTGAAGGTCTAGAAAAATATCTAGGTAATAAATACGTTGGTGCGAAACGCTTTGGTGTAGAAGGCGGTGAATCATTTATCCCGATGGTAAATGAAATCATTCAACGTGCGGGTGCTGTTGGCTGTAAAGAAGTCGTCATTGGCATGCCACACCGTGGTCGTTTGAACCTGCTTGTGAACATCATGGGTAAAAACCCTGCAGACCTATTTGGTGAGTTCGAAGGTAAGAGCTTGCATAAAAAAGGTTCTGGCGACGTAAAATATCACCAAGGTTTCTCATCTAACGTGATGACTCCGGGTGGTGAAGTGCACTTGGCACTTGCGTTTAATCCATCGCACTTAGAAATTGTTGGACCTGTGGTTGAAGGTTCTGTACGTGCGCGCCAAGTACGTCGTAAAGACATTGGTGGTGATGATGTATTGCCATTAATCGTTCACGGTGATGCCGCATTTGCAGGTCAAGGTGTTAACCAAGAAACCTTCCAAATGTCACAAACTCGCGGTTATACCGTAGGTGGTACAGTTCACATTGTGATTAACAACCAAGTTGGTTTCACAACTTCTGACCCACGTGACGCACGTTCTACAGAATACTGTACTGACATTGCAAAAATGATTCAGGCGCCAATTTTCCACGTGAATGGCGATGACCCTGAAGCTGTGATTTTTGTATCTCAATTGGCGCACGATTTCCGTCATACGTTCCGTAAAGACGTCGTGATTGATTTGTTCTGCTACCGTCGTCGTGGTCACAACGAAGCTGACGAGCCAGCAGCAACTCAGCCAATGATGTATCAAGTGATCAACAAAAAGACCACAACACGTACTTTATATGCTGACCAATTGGTGCAAGAAGGTGTGTTGGATCGTGCTGCGGCAGATCAAATGGTTGAAGACTACCGTTCTGATTTAGAAGCGGGTAATCACGTTGCGAATGCGTTGGTACTTGAGCCAAATACCAAAATGTTTGTAGATTGGTCTCCGTACTTAGGCCACGACTATACAGACGTTTGGGATACGACTTTCCCAGTTGAGCGTTTGAAAGAACTTGGTCAAACCATGCGTAAACTTCCAGAAGGTTTCGTAATGCAGCGCCAAGTTGCAAAAGTGATTGATGATCGCTTAAAAATGCAAACGGGTGAAATGCCACTGAACTGGGGTGCAGCTGAAACTTTAGCTTATGCCACTTTGTTGGATGAAGGTTATTTAGTTCGTTTGACGGGTGAAGACGTAGGTCGTGGTACTTTCTCACACCGTCACGCAAAATTGCACAACCAAGTCGATGGTAAAACTTATATTCCGTTATGCCATATCAAAGAGAACCAACCACGTGTTGCAATCTACGACTCTTTATTGTCTGAAATGGCAGTATTGGCATTCGAATACGGTTATGCAACGACACTTCCAAAGAGCTTGATCATTTGGGAAGCACAATTTGGTGACTTCGCAAACTGTGCTCAAGTGGTGATTGACCAGTTCATTTCATCTGGCGAAACCAAGTGGGAGCGTGTGTGTGGTTTAACGATGCTTCTTCCACACGGTTTTGAAGGTCAAGGTCCTGAGCACTCATCTGCACGTTTAGAGCGTTTCTTACAGCTTTGTGCGGAAGAAAACATGCAAGTGATGACACCAACAACACCTGCACAGATTTTCCACGCTTTACGTCGTCAGGCGATTCGTCCAATCCGTAAGCCAATGATCATCATGTCGCCGAAGTCTTTACTTCGTCACAAGTTAGCAGTGTCTAACCTTGATGAGCTTGCAACTGGTACATTCCAGACTGTGATTGATGAAATTGACAACATCAACAAATCAGACGTGACGCGTTTGGTATTGTGTGGTGGTAAAGTGTATTACGACTTGCTTGAAAAGCGTCGTGAATTAGAATTGAACAATACTGCAATTGTTCGTATTGAACAGTTGTACCCATATCCAGAACAACGTCTTGCTGAAGTTCTTGCTTCTTATCCAAACGTAAAAGAATTAGTTTGGACTCAAGAAGAGCCGAAGAACCAAGGTGCTTGGTTATTCATCGCGCCACGTTTATATGATGACGTAATGAAAACTGGTAAACAGATTCGCATTAGTTATGCGGGTCGTGAAGCATCTGCAGCACCAGCGTGTGGTTCACCATATTTGCATGCAAAACAACAAGCTCAGCTCATCAATGACGCGCTTGCGATCGTAGCTGAATAACAGGAGATTCGAAATAATGGCAACCGAAATTAAAGCACCGGTATTTCCAGAGTCAGTTGCAGACGGTACGATTGCAACTTGGCACAAACAACCAGGTGAAGCAGTTTCACGTGATGAAGTGATCTGTGATATTGAAACCGATAAAGTTGTTTTGGAAGTAGTCGCTCCTGCAGATGGTACGATCTCTGTCATCATTAAAAACGAAGGCGACACCGTTCTTTCAGACGAAGTAATTGCTCAATTTGAAGCGGGTGCTGTTTCTGGCGCTGCTCAAACTCAAGCAGTTCAGTCTGAAGCACAAGTAGAGCAAGCTGCGGCGAAAACTGAAGCAGGCGCTGCGCCAGTTGTTGAGCGTGCACAACCAGTTGCTGACCAAGCACCAGCAGTACGTAAAGCGTTGACTGAAACAGGTGTCAATGCTGCAGACGTTTCTGGTACAGGTCGTGGTGGTCGTATCACTAAAGAAGATGTTGCAAATCATCAAGCTAAACCTGCTGCTGCAGCTGCGCCATTAAGCGTTGCGGTAGGTGAGCGTATCGAGAAACGTGTTCCTATGACACGTTTACGTAAGCGCGTGGCAGAGCGTTTACTTGCAGCGACTCAAGAAACTGCAATGTTAACCACATTCAACGAAGTGAACATGAAGCCAATCATGGAAATGCGTGCACAATACAAAGACGCATTTGAAAAACGTCATGGTGCACGTTTAGGCTTTATGTCTTTCTTCGTGAAAGCTGCAACTGAAGCATTGAAACGTTACCCAGCAGTAAACGCTTCTATTGATGGCGAAGACATCGTATATCACGGTTACTACGACATCGGTGTTGCGGTTTCTTCTGACCGTGGTTTAGTGGTTCCTGTATTACGTGATACAGACCGCATGAACTACGCTGAAGTAGAAAACGGTATTCGTGACTATGCTTATAAAGCACGTGACGGTAAGCTAGGTATTGAAGATATGACTGGCGGTACATTCACCATTACTAACGGTGGTACTTTCGGTTCATTGTTATCTACACCAATTCTAAACACGCCACAAACTGCAATTTTGGGCATGCACAAAATCCAAGAGCGTCCTATGGCGGTAAATGGTCAAGTTGAAATCTTGCCAATGATGTACTTAGCGCTTTCTTATGACCACCGTTTAATTGATGGTAAAGAAGCTGTAGGTTTCCTTGTAACAATCAAAGAATTGTTAGAAGAGCCAGCTAAACTCATCCTTGACCTTTAATTCTAAAGAATAAATCAGTGGGCTTGGAGCGATCCTCTAAGCCCATTTTTGGAGATAAAAATGTCTCAACAATTTGATCTTGTTGTTATTGGCGGTGGCCCAGGTGGTTATGAAGCGGCAATTCGTGCGGCTCAACTTGGCTTTAAAGTTGCGTGTATCGAAAAACGTATTCACAAAGGTAAACCATCTTTGGGTGGTACATGCTTAAACGTGGGCTGTATCCCATCTAAAGCATTACTTGATTCTTCACATCGTTATGAAGATACGGTTCATCACTTGGCTGATCATGGTATCACTACAGGTGAAGTACAGTTTGACCTTGCGAAGCTATTAGCACGTAAAGACAAAATCGTTGACCAATTAACTGGCGGTATTGATCAGTTATTAAAAGGTAACGGTGTTGAGTGGTTAAAAGGTACGGGTAAATTGCTTGCAGGTAAAAAAGTTGAGTTCGTTTCTCATGAAGGCGAAACTCAAGTTTTAGAGCCTAAGTATGTGATTCTTGCGACTGGTTCAGTTCCTGTAAATATTCCTGTTGCTCCTGTAGATCAAGACATTATTGTTGATTCTACTGGTGCATTAGAATTCCCAGAAGTGCCTAAGCGTTTAGGTGTGATTGGTGCAGGCGTAATTGGTCTTGAACTTGGTTCAGTATGGCGTCGTCTAGGTGCAGAAGTTGTTGTATTTGAAGCAATGGATGCATTCTTACCAATGGCTGACAAAGCTTTGGCAAAAGACTACCAAAAACTATTGACCAAGCAAGGTATGGATATCCGTATCGGTGCGAAAGTTTCAGGTACTGAAGTTAATGGTCGTGAAGTGACTGTTAAATATACCCAAGGCGGCGAAGACAAAGAACAAACTTTCGATAAATTGATCGTTTGTGTAGGTCGTCGTGCTTATGCTGAAGGTTTATTGGCAGATGACTGCGGTATTAAACTGACTGAACGTGGTTTGGTTGAAGTAAACGATTGGTGTGCAACTTCTGTTGAAGGTGTATATGCAATTGGTGACTTGGTACGTGGTCCAATGCTTGCACACAAAGCAATGGAAGAAGGCGTAATGGCAGTTGAGCGTATTCATGGTCATGCTGCACAAGTCAACTACGACACAATCATTTCAGTAATCTACACACACCCTGAAGCGGCGTGGGTTGGTTTAACTGAAGAGCAAGCGAAAGAAAAAGGCCACGAAGTGAAAACTGGTCAATTCGGTTTCGCGGTAAATGGTCGTGCTTTAGCTGCAGGCGAAGGTGCTGGTTTCGTGAAGTTTGTTGCAGATGCAAAAACAGATCGTTTATTGGGTATGCACGTGATTGGCCCTGCTGCGTCTGACATCGTTCACCAAGGTATGATTGCACTTGAGTTTGTATCTTCAGTTGAAGATTTACAATTAATGACATTTGGTCACCCAACCTTCTCTGAAGTGGTGCATGAAGCCGCTTTAGCTGTAGATGGGCGTGCGATTCACGCGATTCAGCGTAAACGCAAATAAAACTAAAAAGAGCGGCTTAGGCCGCTCTTTTTGCATTTGATGGTTGTATTTATGGGAATAATCATCTAAAAGTAAAGAGCATAGGAAAAACACCACACAAGGAAAGCAATATTAAAACTTCGGTTTGATATTGGTGGTGATAACTGAATAAAAGAAGTAGTAAAAGGTTAGTCAATGAATCTACATGAGTATCAAGCAAAAGCGCTATTAAAAAAATATGGTATGCCAGTACAAGAAGGCATTTTGGCAACTACAGCCGTAGAAGCCGTGCAAGCTTTCGAGCAACTGGGCGGTAAATTTGCGGTGATGAAAGCTCAGGTGCATGCAGGTGGTCGCGGTAAAGCCGGCGGCGTGAAGGTCGTAAAATCTGCACAAGAAGCAGCAGACTATGCCAACCAAATTCTTGGAACACGTTTGGTCACCTATCAAACCGACGCCTATGGTCAGCCTGTAAATAGTATTTTAGTGGCTGAAGATGTTTATCCTGTAGAGCGTGAACTGTATTTGGGTGCAGTGGTAGATCGTTCTAGCCGTCGCGTCACTTTTATGGCATCTACTGAAGGTGGTGTTGAAATTGAGAAAGTGGCAGAAGAAACCCCAGAAAAAATTATTAAAGTAGAAGTTGATCCTTTAGTGGGTTTATTGCCATTTCAGGCACGTGAAGTGGCTTTTGCATTAAAACTCAAAGACAGTCAAATCACGCAGTTTGTGAAGATTATGACAGCGGCTTATCAGGCATTTATCGACAATGATTTTGCCTTATTTGAAATTAACCCATTGTCTGTACGTGAAAATGGCGACATTTTATGTGTCGATGCCAAAGTTGGTATTGATTCCAATGCGCTGTATCGTTTGCCTGAAGTCTTGGCACTGCGCGATAAAACACAAGAAAATGAACGTGAATTGCGTGCATCAGAATTTGACCTGAACTATGTTGCCTTAGAAGGTAATATTGGTTGTATGGTGAATGGTGCAGGTTTGGCGATGGCAACCATGGATATTATTAAACTCTATGGTGGTCAGCCTGCGAACTTCTTGGATGTAGGTGGTGGTGCAACCAAAGAACGCGTAATTGAAGCCTTTAAAATTATTTTGGCAGATCACTCGGTTAAAGGCGTACTGATTAATATTTTTGGTGGAATTGTACGTTGTGACATGATTGCGGAAGCAATTATTGCAGCGGTTCAGGAAGTAAATGTGACAGTACCTGTAGTGGTTCGCCTAGAAGGGAACAACTCGGAACTTGGTGCAAAATTACTCGATGAATCAGGATTAAAACTTATTTCTGCAAACGGCTTGTCTGATGCCGCAGAAAAAATTGTTGCTGCAGTGAAAGCTTAAGGAGAATCAGGATGAGCGTATTAATTAATAAAGACACCAAAGTATTGGTACAAGGTTTCACTGGTAAAAATGGTACTTTTCACTCAGCACAAGCACTTGATTATGGAACTAAAGTGGTGGGTGGGGTAACGCCAGGAAAAGGTGGTCAAACCCATTTGGAATTACCTGTATTTAACACCATGAAAGAAGCTGTACGTGAAACAGGTGCAGATGCATCGGTGATTTATGTGCCTGCACCGTTTGTTTTAGATTCGATTGTAGAAGCAGTCGATTCTGGAGTAGGTTTGATTGTGGTGATTACGGAAGGTGTGCCAACCATCGACATGCTCAAAGCCAAGCGTTATTTAGAAACCAATGGCAATGGTACACGTTTGGTGGGACCAAACTGCCCAGGTGTGATTACACCAGGTGAATGTAAAATTGGCATCATGCCAGGGCATATTCATCAACCAGGACGAATTGGCATTATTTCACGTTCAGGTACTTTGACCTATGAAGCTGTGGCACAAACCACCAAATTAGGTTTAGGGCAATCGACCTGTATCGGGATTGGTGGTGACCCAATTCCAGGTATGAACCAAATTGATGCTTTAAAATTGTTCCAAGACGACCCAGACACCGATGCGATTGTTATGATTGGTGAAATTGGTGGTACGGCAGAAGAAGAAGCTGCGGAATATATCCAGTCGAATGTTAGCAAACCTGTGGTGGGTTATATTGCAGGAGTGACAGCACCTAAAGGTAAGCGTATGGGACATGCGGGTGCAATTATTTCAGGCGGTAAAGGCACTGCGGAAGAAAAATTTGCAGCCTTTGAGCGTGCTGGAATTGCTTATACGCGTAGCCCTGCTGAATTGGGTTCTACCATGTGGCAAGTATTAAAAGATCAAGGTTTGCTTAAATAACAAATTTTGAAGATCTTGATTTTATTCAGTACTCAATCCCCAATTTTGGGGATTTTTTATGTTGAAAAATTAGCCACATTTGAGAGATAAAGTATATGATAAGAGTTAATTTGGTATTGCTTTGTTGCATAAATATGTAAGCATCTGATTTAAATAAATTTAGTTTTGTATCAAAAAATAATCAAAACTTTTAAATCATATAGTTATGAAATCTTTGTGCGACAAAGCCGTTCAAGTAATTTTTTGCATCTCGGGAAATTATTTTTATTGTTGTACAAGCTGTATAAACAGCTGATTCAAATAAAAAAATACGCAATGATTGGGGTGATCATTGCGTATGAAAAACGAATCTGCTTTCACAGCTTCGATAACGGAGAAATGTTATGAAATTAGGATGGCTCCTAAAGCATGTAAGTATACTAAACTGAGAATGAACACTATTCCGCAGTATTCAGGTTACGTGATGTTAAATCACGTAAGTAATAAGTGTTTTTTGTGAGTCGAGTCAGCTTGTGTTGATTTTTCACTCAAATAAAAAGTCTCTTATTCATGTGAATAAGAGACTTTAAAATATTTGTATCTACAAAATGCTTAGAAGCGGAATACACCCAAGCCAGCTTTCACTTCATCTAAAGTTTGTTGGGTAATATCACGGCATTTGTCGGTGCCTGTTTTCAAAATATCCATAATGTAGTCAGGATCTTTAGCAAGTTCGATACGACGTTCACGGATCGGCCCAATCAATTCTTTTAGAATGCCTTCCAAACGCTTTTTCACCGTACCATCGCCCAAACCACCACGACGATAATGCGCTTTCAGTTCTTCAAGTTCTTCTTTGTTGGTATCGAAGGCATCTAAATAAGTAAATACTACGTTGCCTTCAACCTGACCTGGGTCTTCGATACGCAGGTGATTTGGGTCGGTGTACATTGCATTGACAGCTTTTTTAATGTCTTTGTCTGTGGCATCTAACACAATGGTATTGCCCAGTGATTTTGACATTTTCGCTTTACCATCAAAACCAGGTAAACGTCCGACATTTGACAACAATGCCTGACATTCAGGTAGCAAGTCATGACCAATTTGACGATTCACCCGACGCACAATTTCATTGGTCTGTTCAATCATTGGAATTTGGTCTTCACCTACAGGAACGACCGTTGCTTTAAATGCAGTAATATCGGCTGCTTGAGCTACAGGGTAGCACAGGAAACCTGCAGGAATATCACGCTCAAAACCACGCATCTGAATTTCAGATTTAATGGTTGGGTTACGCTCCAAACGTGCCACAGTCACGAAGTTTAAATACAACATGGTGAGTTCGTTTAATGCAGGCAGGCAAGATTGCACGCAAATGGTGGTTTTTGTTGGATCAATCCCCACCGCTAAATAATCGGTTGCTACCTCAATAATATTACGACGGACTTTTTCAAAGTTATCGGCATTGTCAGTTAAGGCTTGAGCATCGGCAAGTAACAGGTGTTGATGATGTGAGTCTTGTAAACCTACACGTGAACGTAAAGAACCCACAAAGTGACCTAAATGTAGCTGTCCAGTCGGACGATCGCCCGTCAAAATCACAGGACGATTATCTTGATTACTCATTTTTTATTCCAAGTCGTATCTACGACATCTATGTACCGATGAATTGCTACATTGTAAGGCATAACATTTTTCAATGTCACTTCCTTAAACAGATTGAATTGAATTCGTTTAAAAAATTAATGAAGTAAATACAGAGTTTATTTGCGTACAGTTTAAAATAAATAGAAAATCGCATAAGGATAACAACGCAATGGCGAGCAGCTTATTACTTTTATTAGATGACATTGCAACAGTTTTAGATGATGTGGCAGTTATGAGCAAAATGGCTGCAAAAAAAACCGCAGGGGTTTTGGGCGATGATTTGGCGTTGAATGCGCAGCAAGTCAGTGGTGTACGTGCAGAGCGTGAGTTGCCTGTGGTATGGCGTGTGGCTAAAGGTTCATTCATCAATAAGCTAATTTTAGTACCGCTCGCGTTATTAATTAGTGTCGTTGCGCCGTGGTTAATCAATCCTTTATTGGTGGTTGGTGGTCTATTTTTAAGTTATGAAGGTGTGGAAAAAATCATGCACACCTTACAACACAAAAAAGCCCAAACGGCTAAAGAAGCGCAACTTGAGCTAATTCAAACTGAGCAAGACCTTGCGGCTTATGAAACCGAAAAAATTAAAGGTGCTGTGCGTACTGACTTTATTTTATCGGCGGAAATTGTGGTTATTTCTTTGGGGACTGTGGCTGCGGCAGGCTTTCTAACCAAAGTGACAGTATTAAGTTTAATTGCGATTGCCATGACGGTGGGTGTCTATGGGTTCGTTGCGTTAATTGTCAAAATTGATGACATTGGTTTATACCTCACAGAACAAGCTGCCAATTTTAAACAACGTATTGGGAGTGGTTTACTGGCATTTGCTCCAATTTTAATGAAGACTTTATCTGTGGTGGGTACTGCAGCGATGTTCTTGGTTGGTGGAGGAATTATCAATCATGCTATTCCTTTTGTGCACCATTTCACAGAAGATACGGTAGAGTATGTACAAGACATCCCAACGATGGGCAGTATTGTAGGTTCAGTCACGCCAATGTTGATGAACCTTGTCGTGGGTATTTTGGCAGGCATCTTGGTGGTGATTGTGGTCGCACTTGTTCAAAAAGTGTGGTCAAAGTCTAAATCGGCTTAATCTATTATCAGAGTTTAAGAGAAGGATAAGAATAATGCGTTGGAAAGGTCGTCGAGTTAGCACGAATGTAGAAGACCGCCGTGGTGGCGGTGGAGCAAAAGCGGGCGGTATCAGTATTTTGGGCTTAGTGGTGGCCTTTGTTGCATGGAAGTTCTTTGGCATCGATCCGCAATCGGCTTATCAAGCGACCAAGCAAGTCACCTCACATGCGCAAAGTGCTGAAACTAAAGGTTTAGATAATCCAAGTCCTGAACAACAAGAGGCGATGGAGTTTGTGGGCACTGTTTTGGCCGATACAGAAGATACGTGGTCACAAGTGTTTCAGCAGCAGTTAAATAGCCAATATATACCACCTAAACTGGTGTTATTTACAGGTGTGGTCAATTCTGGCTGTGGTACGGCACAATCGGCAATGGGGCCATTTTATTGTCCTGCCGATCAAAAAGTATATATTGATACTTCATTCTTCCAAGCCATGCGTCAGCAAATGGGCATTGGTGGTGAACAAAATCAGACTGAATTAAGCCGAAATGATCAGGCGGGCGATTTTGCTCAAGCCTATGTGGTGGCGCATGAAGTTGGTCATCATATTCAGACCATTTTAGGGATTTCAGAACAAGTGCATAAAGCACGTCAGCAAGTCAGCGAAGTACAGGGTAATCAGCTTTCGGTACGTCAGGAATTACAAGCGGACTGTTTATCGGGAGTGTGGGCGCATCATAACCATCAACGTACTCAATTCCTCGAACAAGGTGATATTGAAGAAGCAATGGATGCGGCACATAAAATTGGCGATGACTATTTACAAAAACGTGCACGTGGGCAAGTCGTGCCTGATAGCTTTACGCATGGTACCAGTGCACAGCGCGTACAATGGTTCCAGACTGGCTTAAAATCAGGCTTGATCAGTGATTGTGATACATTCAATGCCGCAATTTAACTGACTTAAAAATCAAGTTTTATAAACAAAAGGAGTGCTGCCAGTCGCTCCTTTTTTATAGGCTAAATGAATGCGAGTGGATAGATGCAAACAACGTTAAGCCGTAAACTGAGTGATGAATTAGCACACATGATTTTGAACGTGGTGTGTTTGATTCCAGCAGGTCAGGTTGCGACCTATGGGCAAGTGGCACGCCTAGTGGGTCTGCCCAAACATGCACGTTTGGTCGGTTATGTCCTCAGGCATTTATCGGCAGAACATACTGTGCCGTGGCATCGGGTGATTAATGCGCAAGGAAAAATTAGCCTAAGCAAACTAAACGCCCAAGGAGAAAATATACAAACTTTAAAATTACAGGAAGAAGGGATTGTGGTAATTGCAGAAAAGGTGAATTTAAAACAATACCAATGGCAGAATTAAACTGAGCTGCTAAATCGAGCGTTTAATATTGAGATATGGTGATACTGAGAAAATTTGCTGAATAGAGTGCTGCAAATAAAAATTTTAGAACAAACAAAGAAATCTAAATGAGAGGGGAAGTTCCTCACTTCCGTAGAAATGAGGAACACGCAATCTTATTGACGTACAACCAATACAGGTGTTGTACCTTCACTTAGGATGCTTTGCGCAACGCTACCTAAGAATAATTTTTTCAAGCCAGTGCGGCCATGTGAACCAATCACGATAAGGTCAGCATTTAAGTCTTTTGCAGCATTGGTAATTTCGCGTGCAATTACTTGACCTTCAAGTAGTTTAGTTTCAGCTTCAACACCTTGTTCAGTGAATTTTTGCTTTGCTTCTTCTAAAGTTTTTACGATAGAAGCGCGAGCGCGTTCAATCAAGTCATTGGTTTGGTTTGCAGTGATGTATTCTGCAGCAATATACGGGTCAAGTGTAAGTACTTGTACCACAGTGATTTTACTACCAAATGCTTTTGCAAGTTCAGCAGCTTTTGCAACAGCGGCAAAAGAAGTTTCAGAACCGTCCACTGGTACGAGGATGTTTTGGTAAGCCATGAGTGTTTCTCCTTATTGTAATTTCAATACTTTAATAAAATATTCGCTCTGAGTCCTGTCTTATCTTACGCTGAATTCATATAGAATAAAACCCAGTAATTTCATAAAGATAATTGAGTGCTGTAAGTCCTTATTTCACCTTAATTTAGCATGAAATTATGAAGCTGTGCTTTCAATTCAACTAAAGTTTTAGTCATTTTTTGTTTGCGTGTTTGTCAAAAAATCGATCAGTTGATTGACATCATTACTCTGCAATTGTTCGCGGATTTTCAGTAAATATTTTTCATCAAAATCATACAGTTTTAGCGCCAAAAGTTGAGCAATCTCTGTTTCACTAAAGCGGTATTTAATTACTTTGGCAGGCACACCTGCCACAATAGCGTAAGGCGGTACATCTTGCGTAACCACTGCACCTGTCGCCACAATTGCACCTTCGCCTAGTTCAACACCTTGCATAATCATGGCGCGACTGCCAATCCAGCAGCCATCGCCAATTGTGGTATCACCTGCCGCAACAAAACTGCGAGTATCAAACGGAAAAGCCGAAACCCAGTCACTGCGATGCAATTGATTGCCACCCATCATAATCACGCATTCCGCACCAAAACAGACAAAATTGCCAATATGTAATTGATCAATTGGCTTGTCTGCTGTTGCAGGTTTGTCATGTAAATAACGCACCACACAACGTTCAAAACCCTGATCCCAATAGGCTGAATAATAAGAGTAATTGCCTTTGATGTGGATGTTGGGGTTTTTCACAGTTTTGGAGATGAACTCAAATTCGCACCAGTGTTTAACAGGGGAATTAATCAGCGTTTCGGACATGGTTTTTTCGTGTGGAGAGATGAGGGGATTATATCTGAAATTTTGAACCTCTCCCTAGCCCTTTCCTAGAAGGAGAGGGAATGTTCAAAATATTAGTTGACCACTACACTTTAGTGATTTGAAAGCTTAAAGTATCTATCTTAAAAAATTCCACAAATACATAAAAACATTTTTAACACTGTTTGGAAATAAGAATCCCCAAATAGCAAAAAAGAGTGATGATGCCAATACGATACTGACAGGACTGGTTTGTGTATTGATAAAGAGTCCCCAGACTGGAATTAAAATCAGTCCTAACACAGCCCCAGAAAGCGCATAAACAAATGCATGAATGATGCGATTTTCCATCTTATTTTCCTCTATTTTTATCGCAGTATAATCTATAAGCTCGGCTGTATGATTTATAGGCAATAAAAAACCCCTCAAAGAGGGGCATCGCGTGTAGTCATCTTTATTAAAACTTAAAGATATTCTACATTCACAATTTCATATTCCACTTCGCCTTGCGGAGTGACAATTTTGGCTTCATCGCCTTCATTTTTGCCCAACAAACCGCGTGCAATAGGCGAATTCACTGAAATTTTATTGATTTTAAAATCAGCTTCATCATCACCTACAATTTTGTAGGTTTTTTGCTCTTCGGTGTCTAGGTTTTCAATGGTCACAGTCACACCAAAAACCACACGTCCGTTTTGTTCCAATTCTTTAACATCAATTACTTGGCAAGCGCCTAATTTACCTTCGATGTCTTGGATACGACCTTCGCAGAAACCTTGCTGTTCACGTGCGGCATGGTATTCAGCATTTTCTTTTAAATCGCCATGTTCACGCGCTTCTGCAATCGCTGCAGTAATACGTGGACGTTCAACCGATTTAAGTTGTTGTAATTCTTGCTCTAAAGCGTGTTTACCTTCAGGCGTCATAGGATAACGTTGCATGTTGTCCCTCTTTAAAAATATTGAAGTCTATAAATGAAAAAAGCCCGCCACCCGAAAGGTGACGGGACTTTATTGAAATGTATTAACCTACAGTAAGATCTTGCAGGCGATATACATCCATTGGTAATTTAATCGCTAAGGCTTGGCATACAGCATCTGCGCCATTCAAGGTCGTGGTGTAATACACTTTACCTTGCAATGCAGAACGACGGATTGAGAATGAATCCTGCTGAGCTTGTTTGCCTTCAGAAGTATTGATGATGAGGTGAATCTCACCATTTTTCAAGCGGTCTACAATGTGTGGGCGACCTTCAGTCACTTTATTCACACGTTCACACTCAATACCTGCATCGGTGATGACTTTATGCGTACCACCCGTTGCAACAAGTTTGAAGCCAAAATCAGCCAATTGTTTTGCAATACGCGCCACATGCGGTTTATCTGACTCACGTACAGATAAGAATGCATGTTTTACTTCGCCTTCAGTTGGGATTCCTGGTAAGCGATCATTCGAGCCTAACACAGCTTTATAGAATGCTTCACCAAAAGTTTTGCCCACACCCATCACTTCACCTGTAGATTTCATCTCAGGCCCAAGCACAGGGTCTACACCAGGGAACTTGTTGAATGGGAACACAGCTTCTTTCACAGAGAAGTGTTGCGGAATAATTTCTTTAGTAAAGCCTTGTGCTTCTAAAGATTGACCTGCCATACAACGTGCTGCAACTTTAGCCAATGATTCGCCAATACACTTAGAAACGAACGGAACAGTACGTGATGCACGTGGGTTCACTTCCAAGATATAAACGTCATTGCCTTTCACTGCAAACTGTACGTTCATTAGACCAATAACGCCCAACTCTTTTGCCATTGCAACAGTTTGACGACGCATTTCGTCCTGTACTTCATCTGACAATGAATAAGGTGGAATTGAACATGCTGAGTCGCCAGAGTGAATACCTGCTTGTTCGATGTGCTGCATAATACCGCCAATAACCACATCTTTACCGTCAGATACGCAGTCTACGTCAACTTCAATCGCATCATCCAAGAAACGGTCTAACAGTACAGGTGCATCGTTAGATGCTTGAACTGCATCACGCAAGTAGCGTTTCAATTCTTCTTCGTTATACACGATTTCCATTGCACGACCACCCAATACATAAGATGGACGAACAACGAGCGGGTAACCCACTTTCGCTGCTTCTGCGATACCTTCTTCAGCAGATTTTACAATGCTGTTGTTAGGCTGACGCAATTGCAGACGTTGAATCATTTGCTGGAAACGCTCACGGTCTTCTGCACGGTCAATTGCATCTGGTGATGTACCGATAATTGGCGCACCTGCCTCTTCTAAAGCGCGTGCCAATTTCAATGGAGTTTGACCACCGTACTGTACGATAATGCCTTTTGGCTTTTCAGTACGTACGATTTCAAGTACATCTTCCAAAGTAATTGGTTCAAAGTACAAACGGTCTGAAGTGTCGTAATCGGTAGATACTGTTTCAGGGTTACAGTTCACCATGATGGTCTCAAAACCATCTTCACGCATTGCAAGCGCAGCGTGTACACAGCAGTAATCGAATTCGATACCTTGACCAATACGGTTTGGACCACCGCCAATCACCATGATCTTGTCTTTCGCTGAAGGATTTGATTCACACTCTTCATCGTAAGTTGAATACATATATGCTGTGTCAGATTCAAACTCTGCAGCACAGGTATCCACACGTTTGTAAACTGGGGTTACGCCCAAGTTCCAACGGTGTTTACGGAATTGCTTTTGTGAAATTCCCATCAAGTTCGCAATACGCAAGTCAGATAAACCTTTACGTTTGAACGAACGGATGTTGTCAGCGTTTAGATCGCCAAAACCTAAAGTTTTGATTTCATTTTCAGTGTTCACGATGTCTTGAATTTGAATTAAGAACCAACGGTCAATTTTGGTCGCTTCAAAAACTTCGTCCAAGCTAAAGCCGTGACGGAATGCGTCTGCCACGTACCAAATACGCTCAGGACCTGGAACTTTCAATTCAACTAAAATCTTGTCGCGTGCGCCTTCAGCACCCACTTCAATTTGTTCGTCAAAACCACAAGCGCCAGTTTCTAAACCACGAAGGGCTTTGTTTACAGATTCTTGGAAGTTACGACCAATCGCCATGACTTCACCTACAGATTTCATCTGCGTGGTTAAAGTCGCGTCTGCTTGAGGGAACTTTTCAAAGTTGAAACGTGGAACTTTAGTGACAACGTAGTCAATTGATGGTTCAAATGCCGCAGGAGTGGTACCGCCTGTGATGTCATTTTTCAGTTCATCAAGGGTATAACCCACAGCCAATTTCGCTGCAACTTTTGCAATTGGGAAACCAGTGGCTTTAGATGCAAGTGCAGATGAACGAGATACACGTGGATTCATCTCAATCACAACCATACGACCAGTATTCGGGCAAATACCGAACTGAACGTTAGAACCACCTGTTTCTACACCAATTTCACGAAGTACCGCTAAAGATGCATTACGCATCAATTGGTATTCTTTGTCCGTCAAAGTTTGCGCAGGAGCAACGGTGATTGAGTCACCAGTGTGCACGCCCATTGGGTCAAAGTTTTCGATTGAACATACGATGATACAGTTGTCGTTTTTATCACGTACAACTTCCATCTCATATTCTTTCCAACCAATAAGTGATTCATCAATCAATAATTGTTTGGTTGGAGAAAGATCGAAACCGCGTTCACAGATTTCAAGGAATTCTTCTTTGTTATATGCGATACCGCCACCAGAACCACCCATGGTGAATGATGGACGAATAATCACAGGGAAGCCAAAGCGAGATTGAATCTCAAGTGCTTCTTCCATAGATTCAGCAATTGCTGCTTTTGGACACTCAAGACCAATTTTGCGCATTGCTTCATCAAACAATTTACGGTCTTCGGCTTTTTCAATCGCGTCTTTGGTTGCACCAATTAATTCAACATTGTATTTGGCTAAAATACCGTTGGCATCTAATGCAAGCGCACAGTTCAATGCAGTTTGACCACCCATGGTCGGAAGTACTGCATCTGGACGTTCTTTTTCAATGATTGCTGCAACAGTCTGCCAAGTGATTGGCTCGATATAAGTTGCATCTGCCATTGCAGGGTCAGTCATGATGGTCGCAGGGTTCGAGTTTACCAAAATAACGCGGTAACCTTCTTCACGCAGCGCTTTACATGCTTGAGCACCAGAATAGTCAAACTCACAAGCCTGACCAATAACAATAGGACCAGCACCAATAATTAAGATGCTTTTAATATCCGTACGTTTAGGCATTATTTCGCTCCTTAATTACTTCTTAGCGGCTTCAATAAGTTCGATGAAATGATCGAACAAGAGTGCGCAGTCATGTGGACCTGAACTTGCTTCTGGGTGACCTTGGAAGCTAAATGCAGGCTTGTCTGTACGATGAATACCTTGGTTTGTGCCATCGAACAATGAACGATGCGTTGAACATACATTGCTTGGTAAGGTGCTTTCATCTACCGCGAAGCCGTGGTTCTGAGAAGTAATCATCACTGTACCAGTTTCTAAGTTCTGTACAGGATGGTTTGCGCCGTGGTGACCGTGCGGCATTTTCATTGTTTTTGCACCTGATGCAAGTGCAAGAATTTGGTGACCTAAACAGATACCAAATACAGGAGTATTCGTGGTTTCTACAATTGTTTTTACAGCTTCAATTGCGTAGTCACATGCAGCAGGATCGCCAGGGCCATTTGACAAGAAAATGCCATCTGGGTTTAACGCAAGGACTTTTTCAGCAGGGGTTTGTGCAGGAACAACGGTTAATTTGCAACCGCGGTCTGCGAGCATACGCAGGATGTTGGTTTTGACACCGTAATCGTATGCAACCACATGATATTTAAGTTCAGGTTGAGTAAAGCCTTTGCCAAGTTCCCATGAACCTTCAGTCCATTCAAAACCTTCAGGGTCGCAGCATACTTTTGCAAGATCTAAGCCGTTTAAGCCGCCAAATGCACGTGCTTTTGCAATTGCTTCTTCTTCAGTGATATTTTCACCAGCAAGAATACAACCGTTTTGCGCACCTTTGGAACGTAAAATACGGGTCAATTTACGGGTATCAATATCGGCAATTGCAACAACATTGTGTTGTTGTAAGTATTCGCCTAAAGATTGAGTAGAACGGAAGTTACTGTGCAATAAAGGCAAATCACGGATAATTAAACCGTTTGCCCATACTTTATGAATTCGACCTGACTCAACATCTTCATCATTGCAACCAGTGTTCCCAATATGTGGGTAAGTTAAAGTCACAAGTTGTTGTGCATAACTCGGGTCGGTCAAAATTTCTTGATAGCCAGTCATGGCAGTGTTAAAAACGACTTCACCAGTCGTGCTTCCCGTTGCACCGATAGACGTACCTTTAAAGATTGTACCGTCGGCGAGGGCTAAAATGGCGGGGGTGCTCAAACCAAAGCTCCTGAACTAAAACCACAAAAATAGGGCTGTAAAAAAGCGAGTAGACGAAAAAAAAGGAAGGTCAATATTTAAACCTACCCTCCTATGTCTGCTCGCTTGAACTTAACATTGCATTATACGCATGAACTCGCCAAAAGTCCATTGTGAATCTAACGAATATGTAAGATAAAAGACTTGCTTTTTTTGCTAGGTTTATGTTTTAGCGTGTAGTCCAAATGTAAGCAATCTACGATTGTTAGACAATCCAAAACCCATTTGAGTCTAAATTGCCTTATGCTTAATTTATAAACAACAACGACCTTGGGTAAAAGCGAATGACTGAACAAGATAAATCAGCCACTGAACCACAAAACAGTGCAATCAAAGCAGTAAGTGAAGGCGCTGAAAGGCTTGAAAAAGTAACGCATGATGCCAAAGAGCAGGTGCTTGATGTAGTTGCGGAAACGCAAGAAAAACTTCAAGCCGAAGCAAAACAACTCAATGCCAGCGTGCAAGAGCAATTGGGTCAGTTAAAGCAAGATGTGTTGCAAAAAATTGAAGCTTTAAAAGCACAATTTGGTAGTTCACCTAAAGATTTAGGCGAATTAAAAGACTTTGTAAAAACTGAATTTAGCGCAATTATTGAAGATCTTTCTAAACTTGGTAAAGAGTTGAAAGAAGATGTCAGCAGCATTTCAGTAAAACACAAAGATCAATTGGCTGAAACTTTTAAGCGTTCTAAAGAGCACACACTAGAAGCGTGGAAAAAAGTAAATCCATCAAAAACTGAAACTAATGATGAAACTGATCAAGCATAATCCAGTTTAATCTGTTGCTGATTCAGCCATAAAAAAAAGTGAGGTCATGCGCCTCACTTTTTTATTTAAATTTCTTGCTCAAACCAAAAACTAGTTGTTTCAATCTAAACTACTATTAATCACAGTTAGAACTGATGTAGCCAATCGCGCTTATTGTGAAAATCGGCGGCAGGACTGCTGTGTTGCATGGCATAAAACTGCTCGCCCTGACTGGTTTTTAATACAGCTGTGAGCCCAATAAACAAATCTGTCCATTTCAGTTTATGTTTCAGTATAAATTCGGTTAAATCCAAACTGACATTTAAACCGTAATGCGTACGTTTTAGCTGATTCAACTCAATATCATAAGCGGCCACAGGTGGCATTTGCTCAGGATAACGATATTCTTCAAAGGCATAGGCTTGCCAAGCTTGAGAAGGGGAGAGATTGATTTCACGATAAAAATCTTCGCCCTGAACGCCAATGAAAATTTCAAAGCAGGTCTGTTCCCACAAAAAGTCCTGACGCGGATGTGAAGCCACCAATGCAGGCCATTCGACCCATTGATTCGGATCACGCAGCCAATAACCTACATTTAAGCTAAACGGACTTTGTTGTTCAATTGCACCGACCAAAGAAATCGCTTGAAACTGACGATCAAAGGCGCTGAGTTCGTAACTTGCCATATAAGCTTAGTTAGACAAATGAGCGTGACGAACTAAATTTGACAACTTGGCATTTTGTTTTGCTGCTTTTTTATAAAGTAAAGCAATTTTACCAATTGTTTGTACCACTTCAGAACCTGTTGCTGCAGCAATTTCAGTAATTACAGCTGCACGTACTTCACGGTCTTCACCACCAATTTTAACTTTAATCAATTCGTGATCGTTTAAAGCACGGTTGGTTTCTTCAATTACATTTTCAGTCAAACCTTGACCGCCAACCATCACTACAGGGTTAAGTGCATGACCAATTTGACGTAAACGCTTGCGTTCCTGAATAGAGAGAGCCGCCATAAAGATAACCTAATTTTAAAAACGGCTTAGTATAACAAAAGCCAATTTGAAACGCTGTAAATTCTATGCAAATAATCCGCGATCTTGCAGCAGTACAAAAATATCAAAATTGAACATTTGCTTAGGTTTATCCATTAGTGATGAGAGAGGTTTTTTATGCCATAGTACAGAAATAAGTGATGGATTTAATAGAAAAAACTTGTTAGTTATTGGCATTTAGATACAGATGTCTACTGCAAGCTTGCTAATTTTCACGTACAATCGCAATTTAGATGGCTATTCGTTACTAAGAGAGTTATGGCAACACGCATTACCAACCAAAAGTTATCCAAAAGTAGTCGTGCGTGGATGAGAGAGCACCTAGATGATCCCTTTGTGAAAAGAGCGCAAAAAGAAGGGTATCGTGCACGTGCTGCATACAAACTACTTGAGATTCAAGAAAAATATAAACTGATCAAACCGGGCATGACGGTGGTGGACTTAGGTGCAGCACCGGGTAGTTGGTCGCAAATCGCAGGGAAACTTGTCGGCGACAAAGGTTTGGTGATCGCTTCCGATATTTTGGAAATGGACGCACTACCAGATGTGACCTTTTTACAAGGTGACTTCCGCGAAGAAGAAGTTTTCGAAAAATTGTTAAATATTTTAAACGGACGCACGGTAGACGTTGTAATTTCCGATATGGCCCCCAATACATCAGGTAATAAAGCTGTAGATCAACCGCGTCAAATTTACTTATGTGAGTTGGCTCTCGATTTTGCCAATCGCGTATTGGGACCTAATGGTCAGTTTGTGGTCAAAGTGTTCCAAGGTTCGGGATTTGACGAATTTCGTAAACAGGTCGTGGACAGTTTTGATGTGTTAAAGACAGCAAAACCCGCTGCTTCACGCGCGCGTTCCAAAGAAGTATTCCTTATTGGACAAGGACGTAAAAAAGCGTCTAAATAAAGTTTACTTGCCAAGCCGTTAAAAATTGTGCATTTTGTACGTTTTTAATGAATTGTCTAGCTGATCTTCAGCTTTTTGAATGAAAGGTCACCCAGTAACGGGCATGATCAAATTAGATTGATATGGGAATAAAGCTTTGAGCGATCTCTTCAAGAATGCCGTATTGTGGCTGATTATACTTGGTGTGCTGATTCTAATTTTCAGCAACATCAATAACAGTGAAAAGCCAACTGCAATGAACTATTCAGAGTTCGTTACAGCGGTGAATGCTGGTCAAATTAAGCAAGTCACAATTGATGGCGAAAGAATTAGTGGCGAAAAAGTCAACGGCTCGTCCTTTGAAAGCATTCGTCCAGCAGTTCAAGACCCTGAACTGATGCCGAATCTGATTAAAAACAACGTTGTTGTTGAAGGTACTGCACCTCAACGTCAAGGTTTGTTAATGCAACTATTGATCGCAAGTTTCCCTGTACTTTTAATCATTTTGTTATTCATGTTCTTTATGCGCAACATGGGTGGCGGTGCAGGTGGTAAAAACGGCCCGATGAGCTTTGGTAAATCTAAAGCCAAAATGTTGTCTGAAGACCAAATTAAAGTCACATTTGCCGATGTTGCAGGTTGTGACGAAGCAAAACAAGAAGTGGTTGAAATTGTAGATTTCTTAAAAGACCCTGCTAAATTCAAGCGTTTAGGTGCAACTATTCCTAAAGGTGTGTTGATGGTGGGTCCACCGGGTACAGGTAAAACCTTATTGGCCAAAGCCATTGCTGGCGAAGCCAAAGTGCCATTCTTTAGCATTTCTGGTTCTGACTTCGTTGAAATGTTCGTGGGTGTGGGTGCTTCTCGTGTCCGTGATATGTTCGAGCAAGCTAAACGTCATGCACCGTGTATCATCTTTATTGATGAGATTGATGCGGTAGGTCGTCACCGTGGTTCAGGTACAGGTGGTGGTCACGATGAACGTGAGCAAACACTTAACCAAATGCTTGTTGAAATGGATGGTTTTGAAGGCAATGAAGGCATTATTGTTATCGCTGCGACAAACCGTGCCGATGTACTGGATAAAGCTTTATTGCGTCCAGGTCGTTTTGACCGTCAAGTCATGGTTGGCTTGCCAGACATTAAAGGTCGTGAGCAAATTCTGAATGTTCACTTGAAAAAACTGCCTTCAGTTACAGGTGTAGATGTCAAAGTCTTGGCACGTGGTACACCAGGCTTCTCTGGTGCGCAATTGGCAAACCTTGTGAATGAAGCTGCATTGTTTGCTGCCCGTCGTAATAAAAATACGGTGGATATGCACGACTTTGAAGATGCTAAAGATAAGTTGTATATGGGCCCTGAACGTAAGTCGATGGTGCTGCGTGAAGAAGAACGTCGTGCAACGGCTTATCATGAAGCAGGTCATGCGATTGTTGCTGAAATGCTGCCGGGTACAGACCCTGTGCATAAAGTAACGATTATGCCGCGTGGCTGGGCATTGGGTGTGACATGGCAATTGCCTGAACATGACCAAACTAGCCATTATAAAGACAAAATGCTGAACGACTTGTCTATCTTGTTTGGTGGTCGTATTGCAGAAGAAGTCTTTATTAATCAAATGTCGACAGGTGCATCGAATGACTTTGAGCGTGCGACTAAATTAGCACGTGCGATGGTGACCAAATACGGTATGTCTGACAAGTTAGGCGTAATGGTCTATGAAGACGATACACAACAATCATTCATGGGTAGTTTAGGCAGCCGTACCATTTCTGAAGCCACCCAGCAACAAGTGGATGCTGAAGTTCGTCGTATTATTGATGAGCAATATAAAGTTGCCCGCGATATTTTGGAAAATAACCAAGATATTGCCCACGCAATGGTAAAAGCATTGTTGGAATGGGAAACCATTGATCGTGACCAAATCCGCGACATTATGGAAGGTCGTGAGCCACAGCCACCGAAAGTGTATATTGCAGACAATCCTGTGATTGATGTAACACCAACTGATGGTCCAAGCACACCGCCACCATTACCAGCGAGCTAATCAGTTCACATAATGTTAAAAAGAGTCTTTGTATAAAGGCTCTTTTTTTATTCGTGTGGTTTATGCGCCGTTGCAACAGGAATATTGGTAATGTTGAAGCGCACTGAAAAGAATTCCACATCTTCAAAATTACCCTTGTTAAAATAAGCTTTTCAAATTGAAAGGAAGACCAGCATGCAGCTGATGCCATTACCCAAGCGCGTATTGCAATGTGGACGTTTGCGTTTAGATTTATCTCAGCCGCATGTGATGGGAATTCTAAATGTGACACCAGATTCGTTTAGTGATGGTGGGCGACATAATGAAAAAGATGCTGCTGTGGCGCGTGCTTTGGAAATGATAGCCGAAGGTGCAACCGTGATTGATATTGGCGGCGAATCAACACGTCCAGGAGCTAGTCCTGTGAGTGTAGAAGAAGAAATTCGTCGTGTGGTTCCTGTGGTAGAAGCCTTATCTGCTTATGATGTGGTACTTTCGATTGATACGTCACAGCCCGAAGTGATTCGTGCTGCCGTAGCTGCAGGGGCGCATATCTGGAATGATGTACGTGCGCTGACCCGCCCCAATGCGTTGCACACAGCCGCTGAGTTAAATATTCCCGTGATTATTATGCACATGCGTGGTGAACCGACTACCATGAACAATTTAGATCAATATGATGATGTCACAGCAGATGTGATTGCAGAATTGCAGCAACGTGTCGCTGATGCTTTGGCGGTAGGGGTCAAGCCTGAAAATATCATGATTGATCCGGGTTTTGGTTTTGCTAAAAATGCACAACAGAACTTGAAATTGTTAAATGAGTTGTATCAACTGAATGGTATGGGGTATCCAATTTTATCGGCATTGTCTCGTAAACGCTTTATTGGTGAAGCTTTGGGTGGGGCAGAGCCAACACAGCGTGCAGTTGGTTCTGTAGCGGCACATTTACTCAGTATTCAGCAAGGTGCTTGTATGGTGCGTGCGCATGATGTTAAGGCTATGTCTGATGCCATTAAAGTCTGGCAAGCAATGCTGTTAGCAAATTAATCGCTGTTTATAGATTTGGGGCGAAGCTAGAATTAAAGCCCTGCTTATGCTATATAGGCACGCTTGAATCTCTGTATTTTTGAGTGCTTGTATGTTTGCAGATTTACTTCTCCCGATGTTTGATGATGAGTTTTATCCTGATATTTTAGTTGCTGAGTTAAAACAACTGATTCAACAGTTTGCAAAACACGTGTCTAAATCCAATTTATCTGAAACCGATATTTATCATTTTGCAGATCAGACCGTGCAAGCCATTAATAAAATGAAACCACAATTTGAAGATCTGGATTCAGATTTGGACGATACCGCAGCAGATTATATTGCTGAGGCGATGATGATGGTGTTGCAAGATCAAGGTTATTTCGAGATTGAAACGGAAGAGTTGATTGCAACGAGAGAGTGGTGATAGGTCACTCTCTTTCAGCTCTAATTTATGGGTGATTCAATAAATCATCTAAAACATCATCCAAATGGCAACTTTGCTGTGTATGTAGTTCTGCAATTTCCCGAACATTCAACGTATATAGCCCATTATGTTCATTCGGCTGTGCAATTAAATTGACCCAAAACTTTGTATTTTGTTGCAGCAAAGTTTTGAGTTGCTTTTTATCTTCAGGATTTTGGAAATTTAATAAATATAAATTGTTGCCTAAGCTGCAACGACGTAATTGTAATTCTTGATTTTTATATTGCACTGTTCCTGCAAAAACATCATAAAATTCTGCATCAGTTTCAATTGGGTTTACGGATTCGGTTGCTGACTCAAGGCTGGGATTTTGTGCATGGCTTGCAAAACTGAGCAAGCAGCATAAACAGATCATCCATTTGAAAGAGAAGATAAAGCGTTGTAGAAACATTTTAAATCATCAGTACATAAATGTTATTGTTTTAAATATTATATTTTTTAGGCATAAAAAAACCAGCTTAATGCTGGAGTTCTTTATTCGCACCATTTGAATGATTTGATTCATTAAAATGGTGCCCGAGGCCAGACTCGAACTGGCACGCTTTGAGGGCGGGGGATTTTAAATCCCCTGTGTCTACCGATTTCACCACTCGGGCATGTGCGCAATAATAGAGGACGAAATAAATCTTGGCAAGTAAATTTATTTACAATTGCTTTCTTTTCAATCAATTCAACTTATTAGCTTGAAAAAAGTTCGGTTTGCAGTATATTTCTGCTGTTTGTCATCAATATTTCATGAATTTGAGATCAAAGCGAAATCATAAATTTCTATGTTGAGCGCTCAAGAAAAATAAAAGGAATATTCATGAACATTCGCTTAACTCGCCGAGAGCTGATTCAAAAAAGTTTGGCTGGTTTTGGGGCGTTGTCATTGCCAGTCGCATTAACTGCATGTGGTGATGACAATGAAAATACAGCAGAAAATGCATTAAAGGTGCAGTTTTTGCATGGTGTCGCCAGTGGTGATCCGCTGCATGATCGTATCATTTTATGGACACGTGTAACGCCAAGTGACATGGCAGCATGCATTGAAGTGGTTTGGGAAATTGCCAGCGATGAGGCGTTTAAGCAATTGGTAAATACTGGCAAAGTACAAACCAGCGCAGCGCAAGATTTTACTGTTAAAGTGGACGCAGATCGTTTACAGGCAGGGACTAAATATTATTACCGTTTCCGCTTTGGTAATACGGTTTCTGCTATAGGACAGACCAAAACCTTGCCACAACGCAGCGATCAAGTGAAATTTGCGGTCTGTTCTTGCTCGAACTATCCCGCAGGTTATTTTCATGTGTATAAAGAAATGGCACAGGAAAACAATCTGAATGTGATTATTCACTTGGGTGATTATATTTATGAATATGGACAAGGTGGCTACGCGACTGACGATGCAAAACAGTTAGGACGTACCTTTGCTGCAGACAATGATAAAGAAATTATCAAGTTAGATGATTATCGTAAACGTTATGCTTTATATCGTACCGATGCTGATTTGCAGACTGCTCACCAACGCCATCCATTTATTGTCATTTGGGATGACCATGAACTCAGTAATGATACTTGGGAAGCGGGTGCAGATAATCATCAAGAAGGTGAAGGCAGCTTTATAGAACGTAAAATTGCGGCATTACAGGCTTATTTCGAGTGGATGCCAATTCGTCCAGTTGCAGAAAATGATCATTTGAATATTTATCGCCAGTTTGATTTTGGTGGTTTGGTGAATTTGATGATGCTGGATACGCGTATTTTGGCGCGTCATAAGCAATTAGATTATGCTAACTATATGACGGCAGAAGGTATTGATGCTGCTAAATTTCAGGCAGATTTATTTAGTGATCAACGCACATTGATGGGTGGAGTTCAACGAGAATGGTTGCAAAAGCAGTTGGGGCAGTCTAAGGCTACTTGGAATGTTTTGGCTCAACAAGTGTTGATGGCGAAAATGCTGATTCCACAAGAACTGTTATTGCCTTTAGCAAAAATCACCAATGGTGATCAGCAACCTGAAACACTTGCACAAATGAAGCAGAAAATTACAGAATTGGTCACGCTGAAATTGCGTTTAAAAGCGAATGATCCAACTTTGACAGCAGTAGATAAGGCACGTTTGTATGCGGTTGCACCTTATAACCTCGATGCTTGGGATGGTTATGCCTACGAGCGAGAAGTTGTGTATGGGACATTGCAGCAACTTGGGAAAAAAGCAGTGGTGTTGGCAGGTGATACTCACAATGCTTGGGCTGCAACCTTGCATACACATGAAACAAATCATAAGGTTGGGTTGGAATTCGCGACCAGCTCGGTATCATCGCCCGGAATTGAGTATTACTTAAATGTGCCTGCAGACGAAATGGCAGCGTTGGAATATGCCTTTCAAGAACTGATTGATGAACTGGATTATTGCAACTTAAATCAACGTGGTTATTTAACGGTGACTTTTGATCGTGCGCAAGTGGTTGCAGATTGGAAGTTTATAGATACGGTTAAGGCACGTGAATACAAACTCGATGATACGCGTGGTCATCAACAGAAGTATGGTGTAGACTTAAAACCAATCATTGATGTCGCTAAAACTACTTAAAATTGGTGTGATATTTACAGAAAACCGAGTCTAAGTTGCTCGGTTTTTTTTGATGATTAAGCGGAGGTTTTTAATCGAGTTTATCTTGAATATAACTGTCTAAATCTATGTATTTAATGCTTTTACATAAATTGTGTTCAACCTGCATCAGTTGTTGATGTAACTGAATTGCATGTTGATATTGCTGATTCAATTGGGCAAAACGAGGGCTATTTTTATTGGAAAAATACATCCGATATTGAATTTTAGCAGCTTGACGATATGACCAATACGCAGCACGGCGAAATTGCGTTAAGCAATATTTTTGTTCAAGGCTTATGTGGTCACGGAACATATTCTCTTTATAGAAACGTACAAAACCAAAACTGATGCAGAAAAAGAATAAAATCCCTTGCAGAATTGCACTCTGAAAATAGGCGAAATTTACCGCTTGTAGCAGAATCAATACTGCTATTTTTATGGTGGCATGTTGCTGTAGTTGATACCACGATGCCGAACTGTGTTTAATTTGATACAACACATAAGGTAGAAGCAGCATAAAACCTAACATGATGGCTAAAATCGCCAATGCCTTGGCTTGAAAAGCATCGTACTGCGGTGCAAAGTTTTGAATCCCGTGCGCCAGACTGATTGAAATAGGAATAAAAATCAGGCAGGCCAAGACCCATGGAATCATTTCTTTCCAATCATCCAGCATGCCTTTGCTTTGAATAAAACCATAAAACAAAATATTTCTTTTAAATGCAGCAGGGTATTGTTGTTGCAATTGCTGCAAATCAAGAAGCGCTTGTTTAGGGTTCATAGAGGCATCATTGAATATTGAATAAAGAAGGGAAAACCTAAAATTTAGGCATAAAAAAACCAGCTTAATGCTGGGTTCTTTATTTGCACCATTTTAATCTATTTTAAAATGGTGCCCGAGGCCAGACTCGAACTGGCACGCTTTGAGGGCGGGGGATTTTAAATCCCCTGTGTCTACCGATTTCACCACTCGGGCATAGTTTTACAAGATTGGAGGCGGAGGTCGGAATCGAACCGGCGTCCACGGAGTTGCAGTCCGCTGCATGACCACTCTGCCACCCCGCCGCGTCTTGTGATGCGTATATTAGCAAGCTCTGAAAAAAAAACAATACTATTAAATGAGCAGATGCACATTAATTCGACATATAGAATAAAATAGTCTAAATAATCATGTATTATTTGCAAAATTGATTCATATCAACATTTGGAGATGTGCCGTGGCATTAATTTTAGACGGTCGTGCATTGGCAAAACAAATTGAAGCTGATCTGTTAACACGTGTAGAAGCGTTAAAAGCAAAATCAGGTCGTACCCCAATTCTAGCGACTATTTTGGTCGGTGATGACGGTGCATCTGCAACTTATGTACGCATGAAGGGCAATGCTTGCCGTCGTGTGGGCATGGATTCTTTAAAAGTAGAATTGCCAACAGAAACCACCACAGAACAATTATTGGCAGAAATTGAAAAATTGAATGCCAATCCTGATGTGCATGGTATTTTGTTGCAACACCCAGTTCCTGCGCAAATTGATGAGCGTGCTTGTTTTGATGCGATTTCACTTGCAAAAGACGTAGATGGTGTGACCTGTTTAGGTTATGGTCGTATGGCAATGGGCGAAGCTGCATATGGTTCTGCAACACCTGCAGGCATTATGACCATTCTTAAAGAAAACAACATTGAAATTGCAGGCAAACATGCCGTTGTTGTGGGGCGTTCGGCAATTTTAGGTAAACCAATGGCTGCGATGCTTCTTGAAGCCAATGCCACAGTGACCATTTGCCATTCACGTACCCAAGATCTTGCAAGTTTTGTGAAACAAGCGGACATTATTGTGGGTGCGGTTGGTAAAGCTGAATTGATTCAAAAAGACTGGATCAAACCAGGCGCTGTGGTTGTTGATGCAGGCTTCCATCCACGTGATGGCGGTGGTGTTGGTGATATCCAATTGCAAGGGATTGAAGAAATCGCTTCTGCATATACGCCTGTACCAGGTGGTGTTGGCCCAATGACAATTACGACATTAATTCGTCAAACGGTTGAAGCTGCTGAGAAAGCGTTAGGTTGATGAAGACCTCTCCCTAACCCTCTCTTGCGCTTCAATTTAAAAGCAGTGCTTTAAATTTTGCTCAGGAGAGGGGAAATTCATTGTGAAAATAATGGATGCTCCTTCTCTTGCGCCGTATACGGCTCAGGGAGAAGGCTGGGATGAGGGCTTAAAAATTCTCTCCCTAACTCTCCTAAAAAAGAGTGGGGAATTCATTGTAAAAATAATGAATGCTCCCTCTCCTTTAAAAAAGCAGAGGGAACTTTTTAAATTAGAACGAATAAAAATCCAATGAGCTGTACCTTTCAATTTCTTCAAGCGCCTGAACATCTTTTAGATGCTTTACATGATGTAATTCCAAATTGTGAATTACTGGCACAGCAATTGCCTGAAACGCCTATTTCACTTTGGCTTATTCCACCAGTATTTCCTACCGACAAGCTAGATGATGAAGTGATTCGTCGTATTTGGAATGATACGCCGTACTGGATTTTCTGTTGGGCTTCAGGACTTGCAATGGCGCAATGGTTATTGGCAGAACCGCAGCAAGTAAAAAATAAAGTCGTTTTAGACTTTGGTGCAGGTTCGGGCGTGGTGGCGATTGCTGCAAAAATGGCAGGTGCCAAACGGGTAATTTGTTGTGATATTGACCCCATTAGCCTTGCAGCCTGTCGAGCCAATGCTGAATTGAATGATGTGGTGCTTGAATATTTAGATGATCTATACAAAGCAGAACAAGTGGATGTATTGTTGGCTGCCGATGTACTTTATGATCAATGCAATCGCTTTTTTTTAGATGAGTTCTTAAAGTTCGCCCCAGAAGTTTGGGTGGCAGACAGCCGAGTGAAAAACTTTAGTCATCCACAATATATAAAAATAGATGAACGCAGCGCGACCACATGGCCAGATTTGGATGAAGCCAAAGAGTTCCGTAATGTGAGTTTTTATAAGACGCGATAACTCATCACGTCTTATAGGAAGCCAGTTTTGTGGCGCGAATTAATTGCAGCTATAACGCACAATACGCAGTGTGCTTGGGCGAGCATCTAAGGCCTGACGTGTAGCATAGTTTTCACTGCTATGTAGCTCAGGTGTGTTCGATAAGCCAATAGAGGTGCGGCTTTGCCCAAGTTGGCGACCATACGGGTCTTGTTGGTTGGCTGCAGGATTCACCACTTCATTAATACTTAAAATCCGCAATTGATAAGTTTTATGCGCACCAAGTTCTTTTTGGCAGGCACGCTGTAATTTACTTTCATCGCGCTGTTGGTTTTGACGTCCTGCAAGCGTATAAGCCAATACGGCAGTGCGATCAGTTTTGCTTTCGACTTTATAGCCAACAAAACTATTCTCGTTTTGCTCTGGCAAACTTTGACAAGCGGATAAACCTAACCCAAGTCCCGTCATAGCCAAAATAATCATTGTATTCTTCATGGTTTTATTCATGATCATGTCCCATGTTTTTGATGTCATTTCATTCTTGTTTTAAGTATGCCATAGCTGAGAGGACAAAGCATGGCTTTGTTGGCGGTGTAGCAGGCTGTCTATATTTGAGCTGATAAGCGTGTGCTTGTGATGTCATGTTTTTACCTTGAATCTTCGTATTATTTAGTATTTACACATCAGGTGGGATTGTTGAAGAGCGGATTTCGGTGCTTTTAACACATAAAATATTAGGGCAATAAAAAAAGGTCACCGAAGTGACCTTTTCTTAGCAATCAGCGTTGAATTACGCAGATTTAACCGCTTCAAGTAAAGCAGCTTGACGTGCTTTCAATGCAGCAGGTAGGCGCTCACCAAGTTTGTTGAATAACTCAGTGTGGCTTTCTAACTCTTTGATCCATTGTTCTTTGTCTTGCGCTGTTACAGTTTCAAATTGCTCTTTAGAGAAATCTAAACCAGTCCAGTTCAATTGCTCATACGTTGGAACAAAACCAATTGGAGTTTCAACAGCTTCTGCACGACCTTCGCAACGATCAATGATCCACTCAAGTACACGCATGTTTTGACCAAAACCAGGCCATACGAAGTTGCCTTCTGCATCACGACGGAACCAGTTTACGTTGTAAATACCTGGTAATTTGTTGCCTGCAGCTTTTGCTTTTTCGCCAACTTTCTCACCCATTTCTAACCAGTGAGAGAAGTAGTCTGCCATGTTGTAACCAGCAAATGGAAGCATTGCAAATGGGTCGCGGCGTACAATACCTTGTTGACCAACGGCTGCTGCAGTCGTTTCAGAACCCATCGTTGCTGCTTTATATACGCCATCTACCCAGTCAAATGCTTCTGAAATTAGAGGCACTGTGTCTGCACGACGACCACCGAAGATGAACGCTGAAATTGGAACACCTGCTGGATTTTCCCAGTCAGCATCGATAGAAGGGCATTGACCTGCTGCAACAGTGAAGCGCGCATTTGGATGAGCTGCTTTTTCTGCGCCAGTATGTGGTTGACCTTTCCAGTTGGTTAAGTTTGCAGGAACTTCTTTAGATAGACCTTCCCACCATACTTCGCCGTTGTCAGTCACAGCAACGTTGGTATAAATCACGTCTTTGTGCAGAGTTGCCATACAGTTCGGGTTAGTCTTGGTGTTTGTACCAGGAGCAACACCGAAGAAACCAGCTTCAGGGTTAATTGCATATAAGCGACCATCTTCACCTGGTTTGATCCAAGCAATATCGTCACCTACAGTTTCAATTTTCCAGCCTTCATAACCTGCAGGTGGAATTAACATCGCAAAGTTGGTTTTACCACATGCAGAAGGGAATGCTGCTGCGATGTAGTGTTTTTCGCCTTGTGGGTTGGTCACGCCTAAAATTAGCATGTGTTCTGCTAACCAGCCTTGTTCACGACCCATTGCAGAAGCAATACGAAGCGCTAAGCATTTTTTACCCAATAATGCGTTACCGCCGTAACCAGAACCATACGACCAGATTTCACGAGTTTCTGGATAATGTACGATGTATTTTTCTTTGTTACATGGCCAAGCAACGTCTTTCTCGCCTTCAGCCAATGGTGCGCCCACAGTGTGTACGCAAGGAACAAATTCGCCATCTGTGCCCAATACGTCATAAACAGCTTTACCCATACGAGCCATTTTAGACATGCTGACAGCAACATAAGGAGAGTCAGTTAATTCAATACCGATGTGCGCAATGTGGCTACCTAATGGGCCCATAGAGAATGGAACCACATACATGGTACGACCAGCCATTGAGCCGTCGAATAAACCGTTTAATTTAGCGCGCATTTCAGCTGGCGCTTCCCAGTTGTTTGTCGCACCAGCATCTTCTTTGTTTTCAGAGCAGATGTAAGTACGGTCTTCAACACGAGCAACGTCAGAAGGATCAGAATTTGCAAGGTACGAACCAGGGTGTTTTTCTTGGTTTAATGCTTGCATGGTGCCGTTAGCGATCATCAAGTCGATTAGACGTTGATATTCTTCTGCGCTACCGTCACACCATTCAATTTTTGCTGGTTTCGTTAACTTTGCAATTTCTTCAACCCATGCAATAAGCTTAGGGTGACGAACGAATTCTGGTGCGTTCACTTGGGTCATGGTGAGGCCTATCTTAAATGTGTACAAGTCGTGTACAAAGTACAATCTGAACGATGGGGTACATGGTTCAGATGAAATATGAAAAAAAAGTGGCTGTATTAAAGCACAAAAACATAAAAAAAATAAGACATAGGCTTGATTTAGCTTTATGTGAAAAATACCCATATAAATAATGAATAACATATATGAAACATGGGCTTACAACTTTTTTGTGTTCCATTTATCATTATTTAAAAAAATTATGGGCATTATTTATTTTAATTATTTTTAATTAAAACATGTACTTATATCTTAAATTTTATAAAGAATGATTATTGATTTAATGAATGGTCGTCATTCGATTTTTACATAAAGCTGCTTTTCATTCTGCATCAATTGGTTGAAATTAGAGCAAAAGCTTTAAAATGATTGAAGAAAATGTCGACAACATTACAGCCTTTATCTCTTATTTATAATCAAAAATCAGGATTTCATGCCACACAGCAAGAAGGTGTCTATGAAGAACTGTTGCATGTTTTGTCACAGCATGGTTTTGAAATCCAATTGTTTGAAATGGGTGAAATCGCCAATTTTGATCAACTGATGCAACAGGTGTTAGCACGGCATCAAGCAGCGCAGTTAAGCGGTGTTGTGGTTGCAGCGGGTGGAGATGGTACTTTAAATGCGGTTGCTGCAAAGTTAAAAGGGACATCTATCCCCATGGGTATTTTGCCTTTGGGCACGTTTAATTATGTGGCGCGCTTACTGAATATTCCGCTAGATTTAATTGAAGCAGCGCATGTCATCGCAACTGGCAGTACGCGTGCTGTGCATGTGGCACAAATCAATCAACACATCTATTTAAATAATGCCAGTTTGGGTTTATACCCTTTATTTATTCAAAAACGTGAGCGTTATAACCGTTATTTAGGACGCTTTCCTTTACATGCCTATACCTCGGCTTTAGATGTACTGCTGCGTGACCGTAAAGAATTAAAATTAGAAATAGAGGTCGATACAAAGCGCTATCCGCTGAAAACGCCGCTCATTTTCTTTGGGAATAATCAATTACAACTGTCTGAAATGAATTTACGTATTGCGCAAGCGGCAGAACAGGGCAAAGTTGCGGGTGTCGTGGTTGCCAAAAGCGATAAGCTGACTTTATTTAAAATTTTATGGCAAATGATTCAGGGCAAACTAGATCAAGCCAATGATATGTATAGTTTTGCAGCAGAGCAGGTGGTCATTCATAGTAAACGCCCACAACTGACCGTGGCGCTTGATGGAGAAATTGTCAAAATGCGTCCGCCGCTGCGTATTTCAGTATTGAAAAATGCATTGAAGATTAAGTTGCCGCATGCTGCTGCATCTATCTGATTTGCACTTTGGCACTGAAAATGTGGCTTGTATGCAGGCAGTACAACAACTGTGTGCAAGTATGCGACCAGAAGCGGTCGTGGTCAGTGGTGATTTAACCCAACGTGCACGCTACGCACAGTTTTATGCCTGTAAGCATTTTTTAGACAGTTTGAATTTACCATATTTGGTTGTGCCAGGTAATCACGATATTCCGCTATATCACCTTTGGAATCGTTTTTTTAGTCCGTTTGCACGGTATCAGTTGTTTTTTGGCCGTATGGAAACAATTTTGGAAACTGCCCATTTTTATGTGATAGGGGTGAACAGTATTCGGCGACGTTTTCATACCCGTGGGCATATTTCTTTGCATCAAATTCAGGAGATAGATGCCTTATTGCAAGCTGCGCCCAGCAATAAGTTAAAAATTTTGGTGGCGCATCAGCCGTTCTATACACAGCCCGATAATCTGCACGGTATTAAAGATTGTCCTGTGTTGGGGCGAATTGCCTTAGAGCAGTGGAGTAAAAATGGTTTATATGCCTTGCTGCATGGGCATTTACATCAACCCGCAGTATATGACTTAAATCAAATTTATGCCTTAGGCTCAGCGCATCCTGTGCTGGATATTCATGCGGGTACTGCAATTTCATATCGTTTGCATCAAGGTATGCCGAATAGCTTAAATGTATTGTGTAACAATGGTGATGTGCAGCATTACATCTTTGATGAAGAACAAAAACAATTCGTGTTGTGGCTGCAAAACACAGAATAAAAGGTTGATCCACTCAACTTGTCTAAAAAAACAACAAAAACTGAAATATTTTTAGCGTTTCCCCTTGAAGCGAATTTTTCCATCCCCACAACTGTGTCATCTAAAATTTATTTTGATGATGACACATGGAATAAATAAGTCGTCATCAGGAATCTATACATAGACTTAGTCTGATGGAGTTATTTATGAGCAACATTCGTCCATTACATGACCGCGTAGTTATTCGTCGTGTTGAAGAAGAAACAAAAACAGCTGGCGGTATTTTGCTTCCAGGTTCTGCTGCAGAAAAACCAGCTCAAGGTGAAGTGATTGCAGTAGGTAATGGTCAAATCACAGACAATGGCGTGCGCGCTTTAGACGTTAAAGTGGGCGACAAAGTCTTGTTTGGTACGTATGCAGGCACCACAGTTAAAGTAGACGGTGAAGAACTTCTTATTATGAAAGAGTCTGACATTTTAGCGGTACTTGAAGGCTAATTTCAGCACTCGTTATTCAAAGTCAATTTGAACATTATTTAAAGATATTTGGAGTCAAACATGTCAGCTAAAGACGTAAAATTTGGTGATTCAGCCCGCACAAAAATGATTGCAGGCGTAAACATCCTTGCAGATGCAGTAAAAGTAACTTTAGGCCCTAAAGGTCGTAACGTAGTGATCGACCGTTCTTTTGGCGCACCGCACATCACTAAAGATGGTGTATCTGTTGCTAAAGAAATCACCCTAAAAGATAAATTTGAAAACATGGGTGCACAGTTGGTTCGTGAAGTGTCAAGTAAAACCAACGACATCGCAGGTGACGGTACAACAACTGCAACTGTACTTGCACAAGCCATTTTAAATGAAGGCATCAAATCTGTAACTGCGGGCATGAACCCAATGGATTTGAAACGTGGTATCGACATTGCTGTAAAAGCAGTGGTTGAAAACATTAAAGCGACGGCTAAACCTGCATCAGATACTAAAGCGATTGAACAAGTTGGTTCGATTTCTGCTAACTCTGATACGACTGTAGGTAAGTTAATTGCAGAAGCAATGGAGCGTGTGGGCAAAGAAGGCGTGATTACCGTTGAAGAAGGTTCAGGCTTTGAAGACTCACTAGACGTTGTAGAAGGTATGCAGTTTGATCGTGGTTATATCTCACCATACTTTGCAAACAAACAAGATACTTTAACTGCTGAACTTGAAAACCCATTCATTTTGTTGGTAGACAAAAAAGTGGGCAACATTCGTGAATTAATCACAGTTTTAGAAGCAGTTGCGAAAACAGGTAAGCCATTATTGATTATCGCTGAAGATGTAGAAGGCGAAGCGTTAGCAACACTTGTTGTAAACAACATGCGCGGCATTATTAAAGTATGTGCGGTGAAAGCACCTGGTTTTGGTGACCGTCGTAAAGCAATGCTTCAAGATATCGCAATCTTGACAGGTGCAACTGTGATTTCTGAAGAAATTGGTATGTCTTTGGAGCAAACTTCACTAGAGCACTTGGGTACTGCACACAAAGTAACAGTATCTAAAGAAAACACCGTGATTGTGGATGGTGCAGGCAATGCAGGTCAAATTGCTGAGCGTGTACAACAAATCCGTGCGCAAATTGAAGAATCTACTTCTGAATATGATAAAGAAAAACTTCAGGAACGCGTTGCTAAATTGGCTGGCGGTGTTGCAGTGATCAAGATTGGTGCGGCAACTGAAGTTGAAATGAAAGAGAAAAAAGACCGTGTAGATGACGCACTTCACGCAACTCGTGCTGCGGTTGAAGAAGGTGTTGTTGCAGGTGGTGGTGTTGCGTTAGTACGCGCAGCGAAAGCACTTGACGGTGTAACTGGTGCAAATGACGATCAAAATGTCGGAATTAACATTTTACGTCGTGCAATTGAAGCGCCTCTTCGTCAAATTGTGGCAAACGCAGGCGATGAGCCATCTGTAGTGATCAATGCAGTGAAGAGCGGTGAAGGTAACTACGGCTATAACGCTGCAACTTCTGAATATGGCGATATGCTTGAAATGGGTATTCTTGACCCTGCAAAAGTAACACGTTCTGCGCTTGAGCATGCAGCATCTGTTGCGGGCTTAATGTTGACGACTGAATGTATGATCACTGAAATCCCAGAAGAAAAACCAGCAATGCCTGACATGGGCGGAATGGGTGGTATGGGCGGCATGATGTAATTATCAGCGTACCCAAACTTCAAAAACCTCGTATCGTCAGATACGGGGTTTTTTTATGACGTGGTTTTTATAATTCAGAGTTTGCACGCATGAAAAAGCAAAACTGCCTAGCCATTTTCCATTTATTTATTAAATGCGTGATATGTATTTAAACTGCTTTTTTTTGTGAATAAAACCCACTATGCTACTTGGAATAATAAGAAAAACAAATGATTAAATAAGTGTAATGCAGGCTGGAGTAGGCATAAAGGGGATAAAAATGGATAACCGAGAACACGAAATTATAGGCAGTATTTATGATGCCGCTGTAGATGTGAATTTATGGCCGCAAGTAATTGAAAAAATTGTTCAATATACAGACAGTAAAACCGCCATTTTTACTGCCTTAGATCAATTTAGTCCAAGTTACGATTTTTTATTTAGTCACAATATTCCAGATGAAGCTTTGCATGCCTATCGTGATGAGCGGATTCGTGTGATTGACATGCAGTTACACCGAGTATTGTGGGAAAATTTAGGTGTGGGCCAAGTAGCGAGCTCGGATTTATCGCATTATGGGGAAAACCCTGAAAGTGATGAATATATCTTTTATGAACGGTGTTTGAATCCGACGGGAATTAGTTATATCTCGGCTGTTTTGCTCGATCAGGGTTCACATCGCTGGGCGGTTTTGGGATTACACCGTGCGCCAGATGTAGCGCCGTATCAACAAAAAGAGTTGGATTTTTTAAAGCATTTGGGTGTGCATTTACGCCGTGCTTTACAAATCCATCGTCAGTTTAGTTTGGTTAAACAAGAAAATTTAAGTTTGTATAGCGTGCTCGATCATTTAAAAACAGGTGTAATTTTGCTTGATCATCAGCTGAGTTTGACTTATTCAAACCCTTTAGCTCAAAGCATGCTGGAACACGATTCATGTTTAGATTTGGATTTGTATAATCGATTAAAAACCCATGCTTATGATCAAAGTCGTTTAGATCAATTATTACATTCAGCGTTGTTGGGACAGTCGGCATTAAACGCAGATGTAGGCGGTGTATTGTCTTTGTCAGATGCGAAAGGACAACAATTAATGCTGACTATCGTACCTTGTTCTAAATTAAAAAATATGCAGCATCAAAATGCAGGACAACATCAAATTGCGGTATTTCTGACCGATAAGCATCAGCACTATGCCTTGTCAAAAGCCTATTTGCAGCAAGCTTATCAATTGTCTAAACGTGAGTTTGAGCTGTGTGAGTTGTTGTTGAATGGTTGTAAGTTAGAAGAAATTGCGGAACATTGCGGGATTACCCTCAGTTCGGTGCGCACTTATTTTAAAAATATTTATGAAAAAACCCAATGCAACTCGCAAATTGAACTCATGCATTTATTAATGGGTTGTACCATTCATTTTGAGCATATTGGTTAAAGCAGCCTAAGTCGGGCTTAAGCTGCTTCTGAGTATTTTAGTTACTACGTTGTAGGGTAAAAGTGTCTTCGCCTTGCGGATGCAAGGTTAGGCTTGTTCCGGAGATGCTATAAGTTGCATTAACTTTAGTGCTATCCGAAGTGTCATGTAATCCACCGCAACCGTTGGTGTCATATAACACTTCTGTTACGGCAAGTGTATTGGATGTTATTGAATATTTACCATATTCAATTCCTGGGTTATCGCAATCACCTTCGGTGTCTAACAAGAAATAGAATCCTGTGTCAAAGAAAGCAAACAAGTGAGTTTGATTAAATTGCCAAGTGCCGACTAGACCTGATGATTGTTTTACTTTAGTTAAAATATAGGTGCTATTACTTCCTACATCGGTCAGCACTAGATCTGTACCGTTATAACTTAAGCGGTGATGACCATCATTGTCAGGATGTGAAAGCCCGTAGTCACCATTTGTATCGAGTGAGATCTCTGGACTCAGTGCTGAAGTTAAAGCATTCCAATTTAGTCGTCCTATTTCAATACCAGGTTGCCCCGTTACATCAGCTTCATCTGCTTCACCTAGCGCATAACGTCCATCGGGTAAAATATGTAATAAAACAGCAGATGTGTTGGTGCGTCCAATTTCCCAAGTTCCAGCAATATCTTTATAGAATTGGCTTGCGCTACTTGTGGTAGTACCTTCTATATTGGGTCTTGTGAGTATAAATGTACCTTCATTTGGTTCGTGGAGTGTAAGTGATGTCGTATTAACCGTGACTGGTAGACCTGAGCTTGAGCTTGCACTATTGTCAGATAAGCCTGCACAGCCATTTGTATCGATCAGGATATTATCTACGAATAACTTTCCATCTTGAACACGATATTTACCATATTCGATACCTGGTCCACCACAAGGCGTTTCTCCAACTTCCACTTGATCGTCCCCAACAGCATCAACCATGATATAGGTATTATTATCCAGATTGAAAACAAATAGTTGCTTGCCTGAACTTGAGTTCCAAGCACCTGCAATGCTCGAATTGTTTTGAGGGACTTTAGTAAATGTTGCACTTTCATTAGGGTTTTGAGCTTCAGAAATTTTTAACTGTGTACCATCAAATGATATTTTCATATCACGTGTTTTTCCAGAATCAGTTAAGCCCCAATCTTCATTTGTATCAATTGAAGATTGCGCCCATAAATCTCCAGCAACAGCATTTACCGATAATTCACCATACTCCATGCCATTTGCACTATCAGATGGTGAGCTAACAATAGGTTCGCCAATCAGGTATTTCCCGTCTGAGGTTACTTGAAGTACGATTTCTGAGTCAGCATTTTTCGCATACCAAACCCCAACGATATCTTTGAGTAGTGTTTGGTTAAAGTTAGCTTGTGCTTCTGTTGCGCTAACTACGACTTTATCTTTAAAATCTTCTATTGTTTGTAGAACAGGTTGAAAGCTTGTAATAAATTCTGTTGTTGGTTTAGAGAAGTCAATTGAGTTTGCAGGGAGTTGACTCACTGAGTCAGGGATTTGAATACCATCGTCATGACCCCCCTGAGAATCTAAAGATTGTAAAAAAATAAGTAAATTTGTTCGTGTTGTTACATCATCGGCTAACTCCACAGGGGTAATACGATCAGCACCAATCACTGTGCCAATTTCAATATTTCCGATAGAGAAAGTGATTTCATCACCCTCTTGATATTCAAACTCCCCTTGAGCATTTGTACGTTTAGAGACACCATTAATTGTATAAGTTGCACCACTCACAGGCCCATCGGTCAGTACGCCAGTTTTTGTGGTGTTTGATGGTGATGGATTGGGACTGCTACTAGAATCATTGTCTGAACCACCACATGCACTGAGTAAGCCTGCTAAAGTTAAGCATAATAAGGTTTTTTTCATCATGAATTCCTTGTCATCCAAATTGTTATGTCAGAAGTATAGAAATAAGATGAATCTAGGAGCTATCCCAAAATAGGGAGGGTAAATTAAAAAATCTGCAAGAAAAAATGAAGACCAAACAACATTTTTGTGACAAAACTAGGTTTTTTGATATGCAGTCATAGAAGTTCTATTTAGCTGTGTTAATTTGAAATACAGTTTCAAGTTTTTTGATGATATTCGTCCACTTGATTCATTTCATATTTAAATATCAAAATTGTCATCTATAAGTGATCCTGTTTTATGCTGTCTAAATTTTTTATTGAACGTCCTATTTTTGCTGGTGTGCTCGCCATTATGGTGATGGCACTTGGGATTTTTTCAGTATTAAATTTACCTGTAGAACGCTACCCAGACATTGCACCACCGCGTATCACCGTCAGCGCCACGTATACTGGAGCTTCGGCAGAAACGGTTGAAGAAAGCGTCACACAGGTTTTAGAACAGCAAATTAAAGGCTTAGATCACTTACTGTATTTTAGTTCTAGCAGCGATTCTTCAGGACGAAGTAGAATCAGCATTAGCTTTGAAAATGGTACCAACCCCGATACCGCACAAGTCCAGGTACAAAATGCGATTAATGGCGCAATTAACCGCTTACCTGAAGATGTGCAACGTCAGGGGGTAAATGTCTTTAAATCATTGGGTGATACCCACATGGTCATTGGGCTGTACGATGCCACAGGCAAAAGCAGCAATATTGCCTTGTCTGACTATATGATGAGTCATTTAGAGCAAGAGTTGGCACGCATTGAAGGTGTGGGTGAGGTCGATGTTTTTGGTGCACAATATGCAATGCGGATTTGGCTGAATCCGTTAAAGTTAAAACAATACGCACTCATGCCAAGTGATGTACGTGCTGCAGTATTGGCACAAAATACCCAAGTCGCAGCAGGCGCAATTGGTGAATTACCCACAGCACAAGAACAATATCTCAATGCCAAAGTCACCTCAGGTTCACGCTTAAAAACGGTAGAAGAATTTGAAAATATTATTTTAAAAGCAGATCAGGCAGGTGGCTTTGTTTATTTAAAAGATGTGGCACGTATAGAACTCGGTGCAGAAAATTATCAAAGCTTTAATACCATTAATGGTTTTCCATCGGCAGGGATGGGGATTTCTTTATCGTCTGGTGCCAATGCGTTACAAACTTCAGCCTTAATTCAAAAACAAATTGAGCATTTAAAACAACAATTGCCCGAAGGTTACCAAATTGTCTATCCACGAGATAACACGCCTTTCGTGCAGGAATCAATTAATGAAGTGGTGAAAACTTTAATTGAAGCGGTGATTTTAGTTGTCATCGTGATGTTCTTGTTTTTACAAAACTGGCGCGCGACGCTCATTCCTACCGTAACCGTGCCTGTGGTGATTTTAGGCACTATGGCCGTGTTGCAACTCTTTGGCCTAAGTATTAACACGCTGACCTTATTCGCTTTGGTTTTAGCCATTGGTTTGTTGGTGGATGATGCGATTGTCGTGGTCGAAAACGTCGAGCGTTTAATGCACGAACAGCAGCTCTCGGCTAAACAGGCATCCATCGCATCAATGCAGGAAATTAGCGGTGCTTTGGTCGGCATTACCTTAGTTTTGACCGCAGTATTTATTCCTATGGCATTTTTTGGTGGTTCGACTGGGGTGATTTATCGCCAGTTTTCCATCACCTTAGTCACTGCGATGGTGCTGTCTTTAGGTGTGGCCTTAATTTTAACGCCTGCCTTGTGTGCCTTGATTTTAAAACCCAATCCACAACCAGCCCAATGGGCCATCTGGTTTAATCAAAAACTGGAACGCTTAAAACAACACTATCTCAAATTATCAGGCTGGACGATTCAGCATAAAGCGTTGTGTCTGGTTATTTTTGCAGGTTTACTGACGGTGTTTGCCTTGTTTTACCGTGCCTTACCTACCAGTTTTATCCCGAATGAAGATCAGGGCATGTTGTCGGTGCAATTTAAATTACAGGAAGGTGCGCCGTTGTCTAAAAGTCGTGAAGTGGGCGAAAGCATACGTGAATACTTTATGCAGCATGAAGCCCACAATGTTGATTTGGTGATGATTCGTTATGGACGTAATTTTTCGGGAACAGGGCAGAATTTAGGGCAGGGTTTTATTGCGCTAAAACATTGGGATGAGCGTCAAGGGCAACAGCATACCGCACAAGCTATTCGTGAACGTGCCATGCAGCATTTTCGACAGCATCCCAATGCACAAATTACCATTGGCATGCCCGCAGCAGTTCGTGGTTTGGGGCAAACCGATGGCTTAGAGTTCTGGATGCGCGATGTGAATGGTACAGGACGCGATTTTTTAATTCAGCAATTTCAAAATTTACAGCAGCAAGCCGCTCAATATCAAAGCTTTAAAAATTTAGATCAACGTGCCAATCCTGAAAAAGCGGAGTTAAACGTCACGATTGATCAGAAACAGGCGATGGCAGCAGGTTTAAATCAAACGGCTATTAACAGTACCTTAGCGGCAGCTTGGGGCGGTAGTTATATCAACGACTTTATTGACCGTGGTCGAATTAAACGTGTGATTATGCAGGGTGATGCCGAATTTCGTGGTAAACCTGAAGATTTGAATCAATGGTCGGTACGCAGTCAGCAAAATCAAATGGTACCTTTTAGCCAGTTTGCTCAACTCAGTTGGAGCGGTGGGCCAGAAGTCGTCAATCGTTTTATGGGGTATAGCGCCGTGCAAATGGAAGCCGATACTGCCGAAGGATATAGCTCAGGGCAGGCGATGCGTGATTTAGAACAGATGGTGGCACAGCAGCAGGGCATTGACTTGGCATGGAGTGGGTTGTCTTTTGAAGAAAATCAGTCTAGCAATCAGGCTTTGTTACTGTATTTGGTTTCCATCGGGTTTATTTTCTTGTGCCTTGCGGCCTTGTATGAAAGTTGGAGTATTCCAACAGCGGTCATGAGTGCCATTCCTTTAGGGATTGGTGGAAATATTATTTTCAGCTATTTGGCAGGTTTCCCGAACGATATTTATTTCCAAATTGCCTTGCTCACCACCATTGGTTTGTCATGTAAAAATGCCATCTTAATTGTGGAGTTTGCTTCGGCTGCGCAGCAACAAGGCAAACAGGTGATTCAAGCCGCTTTAGAAGGTGCAAGTTTGCGGCTCAGACCAATCTTAATGACCTCATTGGCATTTGGTGCAGGTATTTTACCGTTGGTATTTGCGTATGGTGCAGGTGCAGCAAGTCGTCAGGAAATTGGGGTGAGTGTTTTGGGTGGGGTAATTTTTGGCACAATTTTAGTGCTCGTTTTTATTCCATTTATGTACGTGCTGATTCGTTCTATATTTCAAGTGAATCGTTCATCACCCATAAACTAAAGATGTTTTTTATTAGGCACTTAGCAAAATTATAGGCTATGATATGAAACGCTAAAAATCTTGCATAAATCTACAGATTTTCGGTTTTTTAAGGGTTGGTTTGGGCCGAGACACTGCGCCCATTCTTCATTTTACGTTTTTGGAATGATGGAGTGGGTGAGAGCAATGACCAATCTGCACGCTGAACAGTTAGAACAAGCCTTACAATTGCATCAGCCAAGCACAGTACACAGCCTGATCGACAGTATCAATCCTGCCGATTTAGCCGACTTGATGCAGTATTTAAGCCTGAAAGCACAGCTGAGTTTAATTGAACAAATTGACAGTGCTGCCTTGGTGATGGAATTTTTACCACTGCATTCACAACTTCAAATTGCCGAAGCGATTGCACCGCAGCAATTGGTCAAACTGATTTCAGCCATGCATTCAGATGACCGCACCGACTTATTTAAGTTACTTTCACCGCATTTACAGCGTTTTGTCAGCTTACACATTACGGAAGAAAAACGCGCACAGATTCAGACTTTAGCGCGCTATCCTGAAGAATCTGCGGGCGCGATTATGAGTTCGGATTTCGTGGTGCTCTCGCCAGAACTGAACATGCAGCAAGCTATAGATGAATTGCGCAGAATGACCACAGATCGGGAAACTTTGTACCTGATTTATATTGTCGATGAACTAATGAAACTATTGGGGGTTATTTCTTTAAGGGAAATTATTCAAAACCCGCCTGAACAAAAAATTAAAAATGTGATGTGCACCGATTTGGTCACAGGTTTGGTGAGTGAAGATCAGGAAAGTATCGCGCAAAAACTCAGCCATTATGATTTTTTGGCCTTACCGATTGTAGATGATGCACAGCATTTACTGGGGATTGTCACCTATGATGATGCGATGGACGTGGTACAGGCAGAAACTACAGAAGACTTTTTAAAATCCAGTGCGGTAGCGTCTTCACCTGGCATGAGTATAAAAACTGCGCCAATTTTATTTTTATATCGCAAACGTGTGTTTTGGTTGGTGATTTTGGTATTTGGCAGTTTATTGTCAGGAATTGGCATTGCGCATTATGAAGACATTATTGCAGCACATATTGTTCTGGTTTTTTTCCTGCCGCTTTTGGTCGGTAGCGGTGGCAACGCGGGTTCTCAGTCTGCGACCTTAATGGTACGGGCACTGGCTACAGGTGATGTGCAATTTAAAGATTGGCTGCATTTACTCGGACGTGAAAGTTTGGTGGCGCTATGTTTGGGTGGAACGATGGCTTTTGCGGTTTCAATTTTAGGCTATTACCGTGGCGATATGATGGTGTCTGTGGTATTGGCACTGAGTATGCTGGGCATTGTGCTGATGGGCTGTTTAATTGGCATGAGTTTGCCTTTTATTTTGCATCGCCTGAAACTAGACCCTGCCAGTGCCTCTGCGCCTTTGGTAACCTCGATTTGTGATGCAACGGGCGTGGTGGTGTACTTATTTATTGCTTCACAGTTGTTACTTTAAACACTGTCGGTGATGATGACTTATTCAAGACCTCATCTTAAAACTTTTTGCATTGATCAAAATTCTGTTTATAAAATCATAACAGACCTGAGTAAAAAACTGCTTTATTCTCAAGTAGATTGCATTTACCCAACGATACGTTTTCTATGCCAGAACCTGCATCTTCAAAAAAACTTAGCCAGCAAGAGGTGATTCGCTTAGAGCGCGATTTAGCCAAGTTTGCCAATATGATGGATTCTGTGGTGCGTATTCCATTTACCAAGCAGGGCGTGGGAGCAGATGCCGCATTAGGCACTGTACCTGTCGCGGGGGATGTCGCAGGTTTTGCACTGACCTGTTATGCGATTTATAAAGCCAAACAAATTGGTGTACCACAAACCAAACTCACTCCCGTGATTAAACTTGCTGTGATGGATGCAGTAGTTGGTTTTGTGCCAATTGTCGGCACAGTATTTGATGTATTTATTCGTCCAAGCCGTAAAGCTTTAGATGTAGTGCATACGCATATCCGTGAAGAATATCAGATTCACAGTGAGCATCATGTGGTACATCCTTTTTTACATGAGCGATTGGAACGTAAACAGCAGCAGTCAGCATTTTGGCGTAATCCTGTAGTGGCATGGCTGTGGCTACATTTGCCTGATTTGCTTGGTGTGATTTTTCTTATTTTCTTTATTTGGGCAGCATGGCTCGGTGCAAGTTGGTTGTGGCACTGGTCACAAAGTTTTGCTGTTTAAATGAACCTGTTTAAAGTACAAAACCATCTGGCAGATCTAATTTACAGACATGAAAAAAGCTTCCCTGAGGAAGCTTTTTGGTGTCGCTGTTACAATATCTTGCTAGCAGTATTAAGGTAAATTTAATTGCTGTAAAGCTGCAACACGTTGTTCAATGCTTGGGTGAGTTTGGAATAACGCTGCCAAGCTAAAACCTTCTTCTTTACCTGCAGAAATCGCAAAAGCTTTCATTTCTTTTGGCATTGCATCAGGCATTTCAGATTCTGCTTGTAAGCGTAATAATGCAGAAATCATGGCTTGTTTACCTGCCAAACGTGCACCTGCTTCATCGGCACGGTATTCACGTTGACGCGAGAACCACATCACGATTGAAGAGGCCAAAATACCAAATACGATATCCAGTACAATGGTAATTGCAAAATAAGCCAAGCCTGGTGCTTCGCCATCTTCACGACCAAATACGTTACGGTCAATGAAGTCACCTGCAACACGGGCAAAGAACATGACGAATGCGTTGACCACACCTTGAATCAGTGCCAAGGTCACCATGTCACCATTGGCAACGTGACCAATTTCGTGTGCCAAAACTGCACGTAATTCATCTTTGTTCATACGCTCAAGCAGCCCTGTAGATACAGCGACTAAAGCATCGTTTTTATTCCAACCTGTTGCAAAAGCATTCGATTGGTAAGAAGGGAAAATACCCACTTCTGGCATTTTGATACCAGCACGTTGCGACAATTGCGCAACTTCATTTAATAACCACGCTTCAGCTTGGTTACGAGGGGCATTCGGGTCAATTAATTCAGTCCCAGTTGTTTTTTTCGCCATCCATTTAGACATGAATAGTGAAATTAAAGAGCCAACCATACCAAAGACAAAACAGATGACCAACAGGTTGCCTAGGTTTAAGCCACCCGCGCCATGGTAACTACCGACACCGAAGAGTGACAAAATTATGCCAGCTACAACCAGTACCGCGAGGTTGGTTAGCAAGAACAAACCAATCCGCATCATTGAGTAAATCCTCTTATATTAAAAATGTAATCTGATTTATTAATAAACCATGCCGTAAATATGCGGTGTATGTATTAAAAATTCAAGAAAAATAATAAAACTGTACTAAAAATATTTTGAGCTGATACTGCAATCGGCACTTCATTTGAGCTTGCGACAACGCAAGCTCAAATGAAGTGCTGTAGCTTTTATTCTGAAATAAAAATACGTGCCGAAGCCGTGGCATTCCCTGTCGCGTAAGAACCTGCAGGTGCATCGGTAAAGCGACCATCGGCAGCCATAATAATTTGACGTTGTGGACGTTTGTTTGCCGCCACTTGATGATTACTGGCAGTGTAATTGTCTGACTGCGCAATCACTTGTGCATTTTGACTCTGAGTATTGCTATTGTTATTTGCCGTAATCGCGTTACTGCCAGAACTTGCACTAACGCCGCTAGCATATAGGTTGCTATAGCGACTGGTCACACGACGTACATAATCCTGTGTTTCACGAAAAGGCGGTACGCCGCCGTATTTTGCAACATTGCCTTCGCCTGCGTTATAGCCCGCCAAAGCTAAAGTGGTGTTGCCATTAAAGCGTTTGAGTAACCAAGCCAAGTATTTTGCACCCGCCATAATGTTTTCATGCGGGTCATAAGCATTGCTAACATTAAAACGTCGTGCTGTCGCAGGCATGAGCTGCATTAAACCTTGCGCACCGACAGGCGAGCGGGCGTTGACATTAAACCCCGATTCAGTATGCATTACCGCTTTAATTAGACCTTCTGAAACACCGTGTTGCTGTGCTGCCTGCTGAATAATATGGTCAAAAGCATTTTTATTGCGGCTATAACTTGGCAATACCGATGCTTCGGAATTGCCCCAGTTGCGATAACTGTGAATATTGCTGTCTGGATAATAGGTGACTTTTACTTTTGTCAGCGAACGATCTGCACTTTTACGGTTGGTCAGCAAGGTACTGCCATTGCTGTCCTTATACATATAAATTTGACCTGCGTGCGTTGTCGTTGCCAAAGGCATGATGCTGGCAGTCCCCAAAATATACAGTAAAAAGGCATTAATTTTATTGTTCATGCTGTGAATACACTAAAAGCTGTCCCCAAACAGTTATGAGGAGTTTAACAAAAATCTCACAGATGAAAAGGCTTTGTACAAATTCATTTACAGTAGTGTCGAAAAAAATCAAGCTTAATTGCTGACAGAGTAATCAAAAAAAATATTTATTTTTTTTTAATTGGATCAGCTTGACACACTTAAGTGTATGATTTTAAATTAAAATAAAATCGATCAAAAAGTAATCAATTTAAAGAGAAGCCTTAGAATAACGGCAAGAGGCGTTGTCAAGTTGTTTTAAATCCACAAAGTTATCCACAGCTTTTGTGGAAAACTGTGGAAAAGTCCAAAAGATAAGCATCTTGGCGAAAAAGTGAACCTGAGGGTTCAAACTTGCCACAGAAAAAAACGATCTGCGCAGATAGAAATAAAGTGTGTAAACAGAAATGAACGCGCAGTCAGAAATTAAGTTCTTTGACGAAAAGGAAGATTGCGATGAAATTACATTCTTTTGATGCGGGATTGGTCTGAATCGGCTAAAATTGCGCGGTAATTTTTTTCATGGGTTAATCGCGTCTATGTTCTCACCAGTTGAGTCCGATCAAGGCTTTAATTTCAAACCAGAACTTCCAACCAGCTCTGCGTATTATCGTTTGTTGAAAAAGCTGCGTCGTCAAGTCGGGCATGCGATTCGTGACTTCAACATGATTGAAGATGGCGATAAAGTCATGGTGTGTATTTCTGGTGGTAAAGACAGTTATACCTTGTTGGACATTATGTTGCAGTTCAAGCGCATCGCACCCATCAATTTTGATGTGGTGGCTGTGAACTTAGACCAAAAGCAACCAGGCTTCCCTGAAGATGTATTGCCGCGTTATTTAGAAGAAAATAACATCCCATATTACATATTAGAAAAAGACACCTATAGCATCACCAAGCGTTTAACGCCTGAAGGTAAAACTTACTGTGCAGTGTGTTCGCGTTTGCGTCGTGGTTCTTTGTATGGCTTTGCGCAGGAAATAGGGGCAACCAAAGTGGCGCTTGGGCATCACCGTGATGATATTTTGGCGACTTTTTTCTTAAACTTGTTCCATGGCGGTAGCTTAAAAGCCATGCCACCGAAGTTGTTGTCATCAGACAAGAAAAATATGCTGATTCGTCCACTGGCTTATGTGGAAGAAAAAGACATCATTAAATATGCAGAAATGCGTAAATTCCCAATTATTCCGTGTAACTTGTGTGGTTCACAGGAAAACTTACAGCGTGCCATTATTAACGACATGTTACGTGAGTGGGATAAAGCACATCCTAAGCGTTTGCACAGTATTTTTGGCGCATTACAGAATGTATCGCCATCGCAGTTGGCAGACCGTGAATTATTCGACTTTGAAGCGTTAGACAGCCAGCGCGTATTTGATTTTGCCGATCAGGCCGAACAAAACGCAGCAGAGCAAAACAAACGCATCAATATGGTCAATTTAGGCTACGCTGCAGACTAAGCGATAACAGCCTGTGAATCCCTGCAAAATGTAATCAACACCAAGCCAGAGCTTGGTGTTTTTTTATGAATTTGATTTATTTGAGAAAGTCGTCATTTCGACTAAAAATACAAAAACTGAACGTCCCGTACAAAATTTCTTAGCCTTTCACGAAAGGTTCATGCTATAACAATCAGCAAGCAAAACAGCTTAATAATGATGGTGTCTGGATAGACAACACACATGCACAAATATATTGAGGAAAAATCATGCCTGCTTTTTTAACTGATGATTGGTTTGCAACTGTAGAAAATCTAACGGCTCAAGCTGGTGATTTAAACCTACCTCCAGCACTTGCAAATCTGGCAATTAACTTAGTGGTGACTGATGCTGCAGGCAACACAGAATTGTCTTTAGATGGCGGTAAAATCCAAAAAGGTTTGGCGGACAACGCAAAAACAACATTAAATATGGATGCGGAAACTTTACGTAAAGTATTCCTAGAGTTTGACATGGCGGCTGCTATGCAAGCCTTTATGACAGGTAAAATCAAAGTACAGGGCGATATGTCACAATTAATGGCATTACAAACTGCAAAACCAAGCCAAGAACAAAAAGACTTATTTAAGAAGATTCTTGAGCAATCTGCTTAATTCAAGCGATTTACGCTGTAGCAGGCGAATTTCCCGCTATAGTACAAAAAAGCCTAGCTGAAGTATCAACTAGGCTTTTTTATGCACTGCAGCTTTAACAGCGCATTATTCATGTTTGAATTGCAGCTGATATACACTGCAACTCAATCACGCGAGGTAAATTTTAGATATTCACCAATTGCGGTGTGGTCTTAATATGCTCAAGGTAGGCGCGAATACGAGTCACATATTGCACTGCTTGACGATAACGACCGTTGCTCGCTTTGTTACGGTCTAAATACGCATATAGGTTAACCCAATTGTTCGGGTTTTTGCCTTGTGAGCGAATACGCTTCTGAATTTGACTGACTGCACCAGGACCCATGTTATAAGCGACTAGGGCATACCAGTTACGATCAGGAAATGGAATATGCTCATAACGGCTCAGCATTTGGTCATAATACTTAGCACCACCCTGAATACTTTGTGCAGGATCGGTACGGTTGCTTACGCCCATCGCTTTGGCTGTATTATTGGTCAGCATCATAATACCGCGCACACCTGTTGGCGAAACCGAGTTGGGTTTGAGGTAAGATTCCTGATAACCAATTGCCGCCAAAAGATGCCAGTCTAAATCGTACTGCGTGGCAGTCTTTTTAAAGTTGGCCTTATATAAAGGTAAACGATTACGCAAATCCCGCTGGATCACATCCCACGATTCTTGTTTGACCACATTACGATTATAAAATGAAGCCAATTGGGTAATTGAGCCGTTTTGCTTGCCACGACAAACAAAGTTGCTTGCGGTTTGGCTAAGAGGATCATCTGCGTGTTTAAACACCCAGTTCAGCTCACTATTTAAACCATTACGCTTTAAAGTATTTAAATCGCCACAACTGGCAGAAAATGCCGTGAGTTGCTGCTTTTCGATGCTTTGGATACTCGACGTGGTCATGGCAAAGTTCGCTTTACCAGAAGACACCCATTTTAAAGCGGTCGCATTGTCGCTTACCGTTTTAAATTCGAGTTTCACATTCATGCTGTCGGCATAGTTACGCACAAGGTCATAACCAAAGCCATGTAAATGTTGTCCATCTTTAAACACTGTGGTTGGATTTTCCACAGACACGACGGTCAATTTGTTCTGATTGACGACGCTGTCAAATTGATGAACGGCTTTGCCTGCGTTAATACTGTGGAATGGGAGAAGAACAGTACTGAAAGCGAGGACTTTGAATGGGAGGCGATTAAAAAATGAGTGAAGGCTAAGCCTAGACCCAGACGTTGAACTACTGTGCATGTTGGCTCCGCTACAAGTAATTTATGCCCTAAAAAGCAAAGGCAACACACCTTAAACTTTTTCAAGTTTGATAAATTCAATAAGGGTTGGGCAGTCATGACGTCATTCAAAATGACTTGGGATTAAAGGGAAAATGTGTAAAATTTATACACAGGTTAAAAAGTGATCAAAACTAAAAGATGTGCGAATAATAAAGATGAAAATTTTGGATGTCAAATTTTGTACATAAATTTTTTGAAAAATGTAACATAAGATATTCATTTCATTGAGAAATAAATTTTATAAATTTTTATTGTGTATAAAAATGCAATAAAATATAGGATTGATGTTAACCAAATGTAAAAAACCGGCTGCAAAAACACCATGAAATCTAACTTAATTACACGTTCTGGACACGATAAACTCGTGGCTGAGTTACAGCATTTGTGGCATGAAGAACGCCCTGAAATCACCAAAAAAGTAAACTGGGCGGCAAGTCTCGGCGATCGCTCTGAAAATGCTGATTACCAATATAACAAACAGCTTTTGCGTAAAATTGACCGTCGGGTACGTTATTTGGGCAAGCGTTTAGAAGAGCTGCGTATTGTCGATTTTGCACCTGAACAAGAGGGTAAAGTATATTTTGGCGCATGGGTCGAAATTGAAAATGAACAAGGCGAGCTAAAGACCTTGAGAATTGTGGGCGTGGATGAAATTTATGATCATCATCCACAACATATTTCGATTGATTCACCTATGGCTCGGGCTTTGTTGTCTAAACAGGTGGATGATGAGGTGGAAGTGCAGACACCGCTGGGCAAAAAGAGCTGGTTTATTAATTCGATACGCTATGAAAAGCCTGAAATTGCAGAAAATGACTGATTTTTGATTTTATTTTGAACATTTGGATCATAATTTTTAGAAAATATTTGCCAAGCTGAATTTTTCTTTATATGATAGCCGCCATTGGAAGCGTGGCAGAGCGGTTTAATGCACCGGTCTTGAAAACCGACGAGGGTGTGAGTCCTCCGTGAGTTCGAATCTCACCGCTTCCGCCAAATATTACCAACAAAGCCCTGACATTGTCAGGGTTTTGTTGTTTTTGGGGTTTATGCAACGTAAGCCTGTAGTAAGCAAAAAAATAAAACCACATAGCCTTATTGAAATTAAAAATTTTAGCTCTATTAAACTTTAAATATTAGTAAAAAGTTTTGGAATAATGAGCTTAGAATCAGAACAACAAGATTATGAACAAAGATTAAGGTATAGACTTAAAATTCTTTCAGAACAGTTAAAAGCCGATAAAGTAAAAATCGCTTCACACCTAGCTGAAGGTTTCGAAGAGAGTTTTCGAAATATCAAATATGATGAAAGTGGCGAGATCATTTTAGAGTCTGTTGATGGGCGAATTCGTTCAATGGCTTTGGCTATAGAACATTTCGACACAAGGGAAAAATTAAAAAAAGAAATTTCTTTAGTTGAAATTCAAAAATTATATTTTGACCTGATAGAGCATAATTTTGATTTTATCTATCAACAAATGCTTAAGGCGAACTCTACACCTCACCATATTGCGGAATTTTTATCAACAAAAGCCGATTTTGTTGACAATATGTTTGAACAAATTCCTGGTTTTATGGATGCAATTATATCATTTTGGAAACAAGTAGGTGATATAGGTTATTGGCATTTAGAAGACAATCACTCAAATCTTACTGGTGTATATGGAGGAGATTTATTTCCTACCCACGATGAAAATATTGCTTCAAAATGTGGTATTTACACGGACACAATTGTTCTACCAGATCCTTATGTACGATCACAGCATATATTTGAATTTTATCCAAAAGAGAAAGCTGTCTTTTTCTTAATAAAGCATGCTATGAATATTCTCAAATATAAAAATTTAGCATGTGTTGAAGATGGAATGCCAGTGGTTGTAATACTCCCTGATTTATCAAATTTGGAAGAGGGTGGTAAAGATTTTATCTATAACTTTTCCCAAAATGATGCATTAATTCATGGTAGTAAATTATTCGGTCAAAATTTTGAGAGTATTGAGGAATTTAATGAGTTTTGTTTAAGCCTTAATACTGTAGAAAAAACAATTCGAGCAATTAAAGATAAGAATAGGGTCTTATTTGATACAAATTGGAAAGGTTCTTTAGAGGAACAAATAAATAGGGCTTTAAATGGAGATGAGCTAAAAGCTCTTAATAGAACAGAGCCAGGTTTGTTACTCCAAATGCAAGCTGTTGGCAGAATGTCGGTGAGTAATGAATTATTACTCAAAGCACGACAGCTTTCAGGAACCCCAATTATTGAAGCTGAAACATCGTGGCAATATTTTAACTGGAAATTAGAATATGATGCCGATAAGGCTCAAGAATATTACGGTTCTGAAAATTTGCACATAATGAAAGGACTAACAGATTTATCTCAAACGGATTTACCTTGGTTAGGCAATATTCCTCCAGAATCATTGTTGGAGCTTAGAAAGCAAGGAGCTTTAGAAGAAATCCGCAATATTTTAGGAAATAATATCAAGGAATTAGTAGAAACTAATCCTACTAATTGTTTTAGAACTAGAGATCAAATATTAGAAAATATTGAGCAAAGTTTTGATAAACATCGTAAAAAACTTGATGAGTTGAAAGCTAAAAATTGGAAATTTGCTGGATTCGATATTGGATCTTGGATTGTTTCTGGAGGAATAGAAATAGGGGCAGCTTTAACTGGAACACCTACATGGGGATTAGCAGTATTAGCAGCTGATCAATTACTTGATGCTCCTAAATTGAGAGAAATACCTGAAAGATTTCGTGATTTGGTTGATCAGAATAAACAAGTTAAGCAATCTCCAGTTGGAATGCTTTTCAAGGTAAGTAAAAAGTTGATTAATTAATTCCTAGTATCGTCAACTAATTGTTGTTGATGTAATACAGCAATCGCTTCCCATTCATCATAAGACAAAATAGGCGGAAAAGCGGCTACTAACAACTAAATAGTAGTCGCTTTGTTCTTTCTATGGGTTTCGTTTAGCTGAATACCTTTCCCATAGAGGTGAGAAAACACCTTTAACAGTCAAATTACTCAACAAATTTAGATTAAGTAACGAACTGTCCCATTAAACAAAAAACCAGTGAATTTTACAATTCACTGGTTTTTGAAATGACATTATGTAGAGCGCATGGGCCGATGTACTACCCATGCGGCATAAAGCAATTAATTAATCGAATCATCCAAGTTTGGAGCTAACCAACGCTTCGCTTCATCTAAACTCCAACCTTTACGCTGTGCATAATCTTCAAGCTGATCTAGAGAGATTTTACCTGCGTTAAAGTATTCTGAAGCAGGGTTGGCATAGTAGAAGCCACTGACAGAAGAAGGTGGCCACATTGCAAAGCTACTGGTGAGCTGTGTGCCAATCTTTTCAGTTGAACCTAACCAGTTAAACAAGGTAGCTTTTTCTGAGTGCTCAGGGCAAGCAGGGTAGCCTGGTGCAGGACGAATCCCTACATATTTCTCTTTAATTAACTCTTCATTGCTAAGTTGTTCGGTCGGTTGATAGCCCCAGAACTCTTTACGAATGCGCTCATGCAAATGTTCAGCAAACGCTTCTGCAAAACGGTCACCCAAAGACTGCACCAAAATGGCAGAATAGTCATCGCCTTTGGCTTTAAACTCATTGGCCATTTCTTCCGCACCAAAAATCGACACGGTAAAGCCGCCCAAGTAATCTTGCCCTTGCTCTGTAGTTGCGACAAAGTCTGCCAAAGACAAGTTTGGTTTGCCAGTCACTTTGTCTGACTGTTGGCGAATATGGTGGAATGTATGCGTCACTTGATCACGTGCTGCATCATAAACCTGTACCGAATCTGCCGCAGAACGGTTAGCTGGGTAGATACCAAATACCGCACGTGCATCAAAACGATTGTTGGCAATAATATCTTTGAGCATGGCTTGCGCTTGATTATACAAATCAGTCGCAGCTTCACCCACTACTTCATCTTCCAGAATTTTCGGGAATTTGCCCGCTAAGCTCCAAGAAATAAAGAATGGTGTCCAGTCAAAATATGGCAACAAGGTTTCAAGAGGGTAGTTGGTAAGCACTTGCGTACCAATGAAATTTGGCACCGCAGGTGTATAGTTGGCCCAGTCAATTTTTAAACCATTGTCGATGGCTTCAGCATAAGACAATTTTGCGGCTTTCGGTTGCTTGTTGGCGATACGTTCACGAATTTTAGCGTATTCTGCACGATGCTCTGCAACAAAGGCCGGTTTCATTTCTGGAGAGAGCAAGGTTGTTGCAACACCCACGGCACGCGAAGCATCGGCAACGTAAATCACTGCATCATTTGAGAACTGTGGATCAATTTTAACTGCTGTATGTGCTTTAGATGTGGTCGCACCACCAATCAATAATGGAATATTAAAGCCTTTACGCTGCATTTCTTTGGCAACAAAAACCATTTCATCTAAAGATGGGGTAATCAGGCCAGACAAACCAATAATATCGACTTTTTCGTCAATAGCCGTTTGCAGGATTTTTTCTGCAGGTACCATCACGCCTAAATCGACAATATCGTAACCATTACAGCCTAACACCACGCCCACAATGTTTTTACCAATGTCGTGAACGTCACCTTTTACCGTTGCCATCAAAACTTTACCTTTAGACTGACCTTCGGTTTTTTCAGCTTCAATGTACGGGTTGAGCCATGCAACGGCTTGTTTCATCACACGGGCAGATTTCACAACTTGAGGCAGGAACATTTTACCTGCACCAAACAAGTCACCCACAACGTTCATGCCGTCCATTAATGGGCCTTCAATTACATCTAAAGGACGTTTGGCTTTCAGGCGTGCTTCTTCGGTATCTTCATTAATGAAGGTGGTGATGCCTTTGACTAAGGCATATTCAAGACGTTTTTCGACAGATTCATTACGCCATTCTAAGTTTTCTTCGGCTTTTTGCGCACCTGCCTGACCACGATATTTTTCGGCCACTTCCAGCAGTTTTTCTGTGGCGTCCTGACCAGTTTCACCTTGGTTTTGGTTCAAAATAACGGCTTCAACCGCTTCTTTAAGTTCTTTTGGAATGTCATCGTAAATGGCCAACTGACCTGCGTTGACAATCCCCATGGTCATGCCTTGCTGAATGGCGTGGTACAGGAATACAGCGTGAATGGCTTCACGTACAGGTTCGTTACCACGGAAAGAGAAGGATACGTTCGACACACCGCCCGAAATCATAGCGTGTGGCAAGTTTTGTTTAATCCAGCCTGTAGCTTCAATGAAATCGACCGCGTAGTTGTTGTGTTCTTCAATACCAGTAGCAACTGCAAACACGTTCGGGTCAAAAATAATGTCTTCGGCAGGGAAGCCAACATCATTGACCAACACATCATAAGAGCGTTTACAAATTTCACGTTTACGTGCTGCTGTGTCGGCTTGTCCTACTTCGTCAAAAGCCATCACAATAACGGCTGCACCATATTGGCGACAGAGGCGGGCTTTTTCGACAAACTCATCATATCCTTCTTTTAAGGAAATGGAGTTAACAACGGCTTTACCTTGTACGCATTTTAAGCCTGCTTCAATGATTTCCCATTTAGATGAGTCAATCATGATGGGTACGCGAGAAATATCAGGCTCAGAAGCCACCAAATTCAGGAAGTGCACCATCGCACCTTCTGAATCGAGCATGCCTTCATCCATGTTGATGTCGATGATTTGTGCGCCACTTTCGACTTGTTGACGTGCAACATCCAAAGCTTCGGCAAAATTTTCTTCACGAATTAAACGTAGGAATTTTTTAGAGCCTGTGACGTTGGTACGCTCACCCACGTTCACAAATAAAGAGTCGTCATAAATGTTAAATGGTTCTAAACCACTTAAACGACAGGCAGGTTTAATTTCTGGAATTTTACGTGGTGGAATGTCTTTTACTGCATTGTAAATTGCACGAATGTGGTCAGGCGTTGTACCACAGCAACCACCTGTAATATTGATGAGACCACTTTCTGCAAATTCTTTTAAGAAGGCTGCAGTTTGTTCAGGGGTTTCATCATAACCACCAAAGGCATTTGGCAAGCCTGCGTTCGGGTGGGCTGAAACAAATACATCGGCCACGTCTGAAACAGTTTTGACGTGCGGACGCATGGCATCTGCACCCAAAGCACAGTTAAAACCAATTGAAAGTAAATCGCCATGACGCACCGAGTTCCAGAACGCTTCTGCAGTTTGACCCGTTAAGGTACGGCCTGAGGCATCGGTGATGGTGCCTGAAATCATTAATGGCAACTCACGACCGAGTTGTTTGAACACTTCTTTGACCGCAAAAATGGCAGCTTTACAGTTTAAGGTATCAAACACGGTTTCAATGAGCAGAATATCTGCACCACCTTCAATTAAGGCATGCGCAGCTTCAATATAGTTTTCTTTGAGAGCATCAAACGTAATGTTACGGAATGCAGGGTCATTTACATTGGGTGAAATTGAACAGGTACGCGATGTTGGGCCAAGTACACCTGCCACAAAACGTGGTTTGTCTGGGGTTGAATATTTTTCACAGGCAGCTTTAGCCAAACGTGCTGCTTCACGGTTAATTTCAGGAACTAAATCTTCCATATGGTAGTCGGACATAGAAACCCGAGTGCCGTTAAAACTGTTGGTTTCAATAATGTCTGCGCCCGCATCTAAATAGGCTTCGTGAATGCCCTGAATAATTTGCGGTTGGGTCAGTACCAATAAGTCATTGTTACCTTTAAGGTCATGTGCCCAATCTGCAAAGCGTTCACCACGATAATCGGCTTCTTCCAATTGATGGCGTTGAATCATAGTACCCATGGCACCATCGATGATTAAAATTCTTTGGGCAAGAAGCGCTTTCAGGGTGGTAAGCGTGGACATAAAAAACCCTTTATGACTGAATCCGAAATGAGCGCTATTTTAGCAGAGTTCGCTACGCTTTCGTGCACTTGAAACAGATACAGATATAGGAAGTCTGAAAAATTGTGTATAAAGCAGCGATTTTGCAATTTTGATCGGCTTTGAATTTGAAATACTTGAATAAAAGTGTTGATGAATCGCATTCCAATTTAGATTTCGTATTGAATCGTCATGGATTTGTCATATTGCTCAGGCAAAATTGGCTCAATCTGAAATTTGTCTGAACTTTTAGACAAATATGACAACCGTGTAATAAATCTAAATTTGAGAGAATGGCATAAGGAAAGTAGGTTTATTTATTCTAAGTGTTTAAATTTAAATATTTATTTTATTTTTATGCACCTAAAACACAGCTTAAAGTGTGAAAATAAAGTATGAAAGTTGCTTTATATAGCAGCTCTTTGTCATATAATTGTCACAATTTAATTGAACAATAAGGGGATTTTAAATCCTCTTTTCTGCTTGCATGAATTCTAAACCAACTCCTGTAGATTCAGCGCACAAGTCGACCACTAAATCGACCAATGTTCATGTGCCTACACCGAAATTTTTTATGCCGGTGTTTTTAACGATCATCGTTTCTACCCTTATTTATATTGGTTTCCAATTGTCTGCGGACTTATCCCACGTACCTGCCTTGAGCATGTACTCGGTGATTTTATTGGCAACTGCTTTATTCATTGCCTTAGGCTTTGAATTTGTGAATGGTTTCCACGACACAGCCAACGCTGTGGCAACGGTCATTTATACCAATGCCTTGTCTGCACCTGTGGCAGTAATGTGGGCGGGTTTCTGTAACTTCCTTGGGGTGATGGTCGCCAGTGGTGCAGTTGCCTACGGTATTATTGCTTTGCTTCCAGTCGAACTGATTATGAATGTCGGTTCAGGTGCAGGTTTTGCCATGGTGTTTGCCATGTTGATTGCCGCAATTGTCTGGAACTTAGGAACGTGGTTCTTTGGTATTCCTGCGTCAAGTTCACACACTTTAATCGGTTCGATTTTAGGTGTGGGGATTATGAACTACTTGCTTAACTCTGGTGCAGGCGCTAGTGGCGTAGACATGGAACAAGTCATGAAAGTCGGTAAGGCTTTATTGTTCTCGCCATTAATTGGTTTTGCCTTTGCTGCGATTTTGTTCCTCTTGGTGAAAAAAATCTTCAAGAAACAAATGGAGTTATTCCAGCCACCTGAAGGCAATAAACCACCACCACCCCTGATTCGTGCCATTCTCATTTTTACCTGTACTGGGGTAAGTTTTGCGCATGGTTCAAATGATGGTCAAAAAGGCATGGGTTTAATCATGTTGATTTTGATCGGGATTGTGCCGTTGGCGTATTCGTTAAACAAAGAGTTAGGCCAAAACCACATCCAATCGTTCCAGCAGCTTTCTACGCAAACGGCTGATGTGATTTATCCACAACATACAGATATGCCAGATGAGAAAGCGCGTCAGATTATTACTAGTTATATTCAGACCAAAGAAATTACTCCTGAAGTCGTACCTGCTTTGGCAAGCTTAACAGATCATTTGGGTGAGCGAGTGGGTCAATATGGCAACTTAAAAGACGTACCTGAAGCTGAAGTGGCAGAAATGCGTAATGATATGTATTTAAGCACGACTTCATTCAAGCGTTTAGACAAAGCCAATGCCTTGCCTGAAATGTCGGAAGAACAGAAAAAAGTGGTTAAAAGCTACCGTAGCCATTTAGATTCGTTCTTACAATACATTCCAACTTGGGTCAAAGTTGCCGTTGCTTTAGCACTAGGCTTGGGTACGATGGTTGGCTGGAAACGTATTGTGGTGACCGTTGGCGAACGTATTGGTAAGCAGCATATGACTTATGGTCAGGGTATGTCTGCCGAGCTTGTGGCCATGTCAACGATTGCTGCTGCAGATGGTTTAGGGATGCCAGTTTCGACTACACACGTACTGAACAGTGCGGTGGCAGGTACGATGGTTGCAAATAAATCAGGTCTGAATTTCCAGATGGTTCGCACGATTCTTTCTGCATGGATTTTCACACTACCTGCAACAATTTGTTTATCGGGTAGCTTGTTCTGGTTATTCCTAAAAGTGTTTAACTAATATCAAACATTTGAGTGTTAAAAAAGCGCTGTAACGATACAGCGCTTTTTTTGTGCTTACAGATCAATTAAATGAAATATCTGCAAGCAAGCTTTTAAAGTGAGGTCTCTGCTTTACTTTTTAAACTTAGCGATGACTTTGTCTAGCGGTAATTTATCTGCAGCAAAACCATATAGCGCAGCAAAAGGCAGTGCAGTGCGGGCTAAATATGCCACACGCCACAATCCACCGTGGTTAGCACCTTCCATCATCAATTGAAGAGGATGCTCAAGTTGCACAGCAGGGTTAGCCGCTGAATCCGGATTACGCAAGTCATGAATCCATAAGGCTGCCATAATGGCATTGGTGGTTTCAGGGCTAAACGCTTCTACATCAAACAAACTAGCACCGCTAAATGCAGCTTTCAGCAATGGATTTTTGGTGACTGAATGTGTGGTGGTTGAAGGTGCAATATTGATGCTGACACGCTGACCGTTATGACGGGATAAGATTGCGCGCCATTGTTGGATGCGTTTAGCTAAGGCATAGTTTGGGCCTTGTTCAACCACTAAGCAGTCTGCAATGCCATAATGCTGCCCGTTGTCTGAAGCAATTAAATTGTGCAGATTTTTTTGGAAGAAATGACTGCGTGAAATAGTGGAAATACTTTTGGTTAGTAGCTTTTGCCCTTGAGAGCGTTGCTTAAACTTCTCTGCCGATGCGCTAACCACTTCTTCAGGCACAGCATAGACATCGGTTGGGGTGCACATAAACATCAGGCTGGTATCAGGCTTTTGTGCACTGACGTATTGCATTATAGCATCCATTGCCATGGCAACACGCACGTGTTTTTCACCATCTAAATAAGCAATCGCAGCAAGATCGAGTGTTTCAGATTTTTGCGCTAACCATTGTGCAATTTCTGGAGTTTGGGTTAGTAAGTTTGCCCCCAGTTTTTCCTGTAAAATATTCAACGGACTATCTGTTGGCAATGGCTCGGAACTAGGTGCATACAAGGTGGCATTACCTTGCTGAACCGTGGTTAAAATTTTGTTCCATACACGGCTATTGGGTAAATCGACCGCAATGATATTGGCTTTCCATTTGGCTAACCATGTCAGTGGGCCAGCTTCAGAAGCTGCACCAAATAGCACCGTATTACGGTCTGACAAATCAAACCATTCGGGATGCGCCACAGCTGCATTTAACGCAGCAGCATGACTTGGTTCAATAATCCCTGCAGCCAACCACGCTGCAATTTGATCCAACAAGGCTTGACCTTGTAATTTCTGCCCATGATAAGGCACATACCATTCAGGCTCAGCCTGACTAGTCCCTTGTAATTTAAAGGTATGCAAATTTTCAGTAGGCAGTTGCATGGCATCTTTCAGCACATGTTTTTGGCCATGACGATAAAACTCAAAACTTTGATGTGCTTTTCTTAAACCATCTTCTGCAATTTGAATAGGGTTGTGCTGGCTACGAATACCATGCTCGACCAAAGCTTTAAAATATTGCGGGTAGTGTTTACGCCAGTTTTTTTCAGCCAAAGCTTTGTTTGAACTTTCATGATCTACCGTGGCTAATGCTTCGGCAATAATTTGCTTACCAGTGCCTGATGTACTGGGTTTGTGATTTTCAGGATGAATTGGGAACTGTAGGCCATCGTAAGAAGTGGACATGCAAAAACTCGCAAACTAAATTGAAATTAATATACAGATGTATACATTATCTATGCCAAATTGCGAGTTTGGGTGGCATAAACTACCAAAATTGTATGAATTCTAAAGTAAAATTTGCACAAAAAACCTTCGTGGAGACGAAGGTTTTTAGCGAAGAACTTTTGGAAAAGTAGTAGTTTTGGAAGAAATAGCAGATTGCTTCAGCAAATTAACAGCGTCCTTTTTTCGCCTGGCCAGGTGGACAGAAGTCACCATTTGCATGTGGATGGCGGTGCGGAGAATAGCCTTTCGGATAAACGCTCCGATCTGGATCGACCACAATACTCCCTTCAGGGGTATGTACCGCACAGGCGCCTAAACTTAAACTGAGTAATATGCTGCTCGGAAGTGCAATTTTTTTCATGCCACACTCCTTTTTTATTTTATGTGTATTCAGTATAGGCTGAGGCTGGGTTACAGCGTGTTATTGCTTATCAGTATTATTGTGCAAAGAATGATCGGATTGTTTTACTCAGTTCGTTGAGCATTTTGCTTAGAAAGCGACTCAATGCATATACACAGAGCCGCTGTATGCTGCGATGTGAGGTGGCTAGAAAGGCAATTGAGCTAATTTATTTAAGAAATGTGGCAAGATGCGAGGCTCAATTAAAATAGTGACAACTACACCATAAGCTGCGCCCCATAAATGCGCACTGTGGTTAATATTAGAATTGCCTCGTTTGCCTGACCAAATGCTATACGCCACGTACAGCACTGCAAAAATAATAGCAGGAACTGGAATGAAGAATACAAAAATCAACTTCCATGGCTCAAATAAAATATAGGCAAATAGCACAGCAGATACCGCTCCTGAAGCACCTAAACTGGCCCAGCGATGGTCATTTTTGTGTTTTAAATAACTTGGAATAATTGCCGCAATTAAGCCACCTAAATAGAACAGCACAAAGCCTAGATCATACAAATATTGACGATAAAAGCTTTCAATAATGCTCCCGAAGAAAAACAGCGTGATCATATTGAACAGTAAATGCGTACCATCGGCATGCACAAAGCCATGCGTGATAAAGCGGTCATATTGCCCACGTTGCATGGCAGGTGGCCAAAAGATCAGTCGGTTCATCAATTCTTGTTTGGAAAATGCCAGCAACGAGACAATGACCGTAATGATGATCAGGGTTACGGTATGATTAATGGGTAAATCGAGCATAAACGCCTATTCTTTTAATTGAATTCTGCTGTAATAATGCATCAAAACCAAGTTTGAGTCGAACTTTGTGAATAAATCCGACAATTTTGGTTGATTTTTTTTTATTACCCCGCATCTTCAGTTAAAATAGCCACTTCAGCTTGAGGAAATTATTGTTATGTCGACTGAGAACAGCAGCACAGCAGTTGTAGATGAAATTCCAAACTTATTGATTACGCCAACTGCTCAAGAGTATTTGAAGGATTTATTGGCAAAGCAAAACACACCGGGTATTGGTGTACGTGTTTTTGTGGAAAATCCTGGTACACCGCGTGCTGAATGTTGCATGGCTTATAGTGCACCTGATGAAGTTGTACCAACAGATTACAAACAGGAATACCCAGACTTTCCTGCATTTATTGACACACCGTCTATTCCATATTTATTGGATGCTGTGATTGATTACAACAAAGACCGTTTTGGTGGTCAGTTGACGTTCCGTGCACCGAATTCAAAAGTGCCACGTGTTGGCCCAGATGCTTCGGTCGAAGAACGTATTACTTATGTTTTACAGTCTGAAATTAACCCGGGCTTAGCAGGGCATGGCGGTAATTGTGCTTTGGTAGAAGTTGTGGAAGATGAAGAACATGGTTTAACAGCAGTGTTGAAATTTGGTGGCGGTTGCCAAGGCTGTTCAGCAATTGATGTGACTTTAAAGCAAGGTGTTGAAACTACTTTGAAGCAGCATGTACCAGAATTAATGCGTGTGGTGGATCAGACTGACCACAGTCAATCTGAAGGTGCTTATTTTAAATAAGCTCTAAGCCTCGCTTAAAAATAACCTCCTAAATTTTAGGAGGTTATTTTTTATCTGAAATTGTCAACAGACCCTATTCATTCGTTTGTAGATTTAAAATTTGTTGTGTTTTTTCAGAATAATAAAATTTCTCTAAATAATGGCGCGCACGTTGCTTTAAATAGCCTTCAGCGATCATTTTTTGAATGACTGGATTTAACAGTTGTTGTAATTGTTGTTGGACTAGCGCTTCATCAATGTTTAAGTCGTGCAATAACAAGTCAAAAGGGCGCGCCTGATTGCGTACATACCACGCATAAACCCCATCATGCACTTGCTGTTTCAAATAGTCACTTTGACGTAAATGATCCCAGATTTCATGACCAAGATTCACGGTTTGGGGTAGGTCTTGAATCTCGATATAATTTTTTAAGGTCGAAAGTGGTAAATCTTTAATTTTATGCCATAAATTTGCCTGAAAATGATACAGCTTTTCATCATCAAAATGCTGATTCAGAACTGACTCACTCATTTGCGTCAGTTTTTGCACATTTTTTTGCAAATAATGCTGAATAGCATGATCCAAATTGGTATCGGTCACACTTTCTAAAACTGATTTACCCATTTTCATAAAGCGCGAAACACCTGGAACATTTTTGGCTATCACAGAGTTATCCAAATAGTCCTGAATTGAGTGTTGAATGAGTTGGGTGATCATAGCGGCAAAGGCAGGATTATTTACCACAGTTTTAATTAGGCGTTGGCGATGCCCACTTTTACTGGCAACGTATTGGGCAATTTTATCTATGGTCAAAACTGGGATGACATCGGAAATTTTGCTGTTGTCATTCGCAGGGTGTACCAAGGCAAAGCGGATATGCTCTACAATTTGTTCAATTAAAAATGAGCTAGCTGGGGTATTTAAAATTTGTTGTTGAATAAGTGCGTAAATTGCTTCCGAGCGCCATAAGTCCTGTAATGTTTGTTTGCGGAACCATTGGTAAAATTGCACAAATTCCATTTGCACAGTTTCGGCTTGAGCAAATTCCTGATCCAAAAAATCTAGGTGAGCATCAATCAGTTGCTCAATCATCGAATGTTTTTGCATGATGGTTGATATAATAATTAATTTAAAGGAATCAGTTTATCAGCAAGTGGGTTTTTTAGGTTCTGTGTTTTAGACAGAAACGGCAAATAATATTGTGCTACTTGTTTTTCTGCTTCCAGTAAAGGCATGTGTCCGACATTATTCAAAATAACAGGTGTTTCCGCACGTTTTAATAATGATTGTAATTCTTTGGCCACTTCAACATTAATGATGCGATCTTGCTTGCCCCACAAAATTAGGGTGGGTGCTTCGATTGATGCCGTTAAACGGGCAAAAGAGTCTGGGGTATAAATACGGTTGAGTTTGACAATTTGCTCAATTGCTTTGCGGGTTTGCGCTGAGCGAGAAATCAACACTTCTTCTTGCGCATGTTGAATTTGTGATGACATCGCAGGCGGGTTTTGCATGACCTGTCTGGCAACATCGGCTAAATCCCCATGCTTGCTCACAATTAAGTCATTTAAAGATAATGGATTTTTGGTGTAAGGCGTATTGGCAAGTTTATAAATGCCTGCACTATTGAGTAAAAATAAACTTTGCGTATCAAAAGGATATTGCGAGGCATACACGGTTGCAATTGAGCCGCCTAAAGAATGTCCTGCCACGTGTAAGTTTTCTTCACAGTCAATTGCTTCAATAAATTGACGCAGTTGTGAAGTTACATTCGGAACTGAATTATCAAAATTGCTTGGAGTTTTGGTGTCACCGCTATTGGGTAAATCTGGAATAATCACATGATAATGTGGGGTTAAAAATTGCGCGACACGGTTCCAATTATCACGTGTGCCTGCCAAACCATGAATCAATAAAATTGTGGGTTTGCTGTGCGAGCCACCTTCGTTATAGCTCCAGACGACATCTCCAACACGAATGCTTTTAGAGCTTAGTCCTGCTTGTTTGCGCTGTTGCTGAAAATGATTTTGTAATAGTTTAAGTTCAGTTGCGTTGCTGTTACTGGCGTTATTGTTTTTTGTGAAGGTATATGGATTGGGCGCAGCGCTTTGCACAAGGCAAGATGTACTTAGTCCCAAAGCCAATAAAGTCGTATGTAGATAACGTGATCGAATAAATTTCATCATGAAAACGTCTTCCCCTGACGAACCCAAAACAGGCTCCAATAATGATAGGCACTAGCTCTTAGGTCTAATTGCACAAGTGTATTCTGTCTATTGTAGGCGTTTAAAAATGAAAGTCATCCCTTGCTTTTTTGATCAAAGCTTTGAAATTGGTAGAAAATGTGACCTATCTCAATAAAAAGTGAAAAAATTTATAACAAAAATGAATAAAGAAAAGCGCAGCTGCATATTTTTTTGCAAGTGACATTCATAAAAACTGGCTTTAGAATATCGCAACTTCAAAGATCGGTGGTAAATCAAGAATGCTAACAGCTCAAGAAGCTTTAGAACGTCTTAAACAAGGAAACCAACGTTTTGTTTCTGGTGATACCAGACATCCGAAGCAATTGTCGCACCAACAGCGTGCAGAAATGGCAGAAGACCAAAATCCATTTGCCATTATTTTAGGATGTTCAGATTCACGTGTTCCTGCAGAAATGGTATTTGACCAAGGATTGGGTGATCTTTTTGTAATTCGTGTTGCGGGCAACGTGGTTGCGCCATCACAGGTAGGTAGTGTTGAATTTGCGGCAGAGCGTTATGACTGTGCTGTGGTTGTTGTCTTAGGACACAGTCACTGTGGTGCAATTCAAGCGACAATTGATACTTTAATGTGCCCAGACTGTCCACCATCGGCAAATTTAATGTCGATTGTGAACCGTGTTCGCCCTTCAGTTGAAACCTTAATGCAGACTGAACTGAAAAATGATTTGGCGAAATTGTCTAAGCATGCAGTACGTTCCAATGTATTTGCATCGGTAAATCAATTGCGTCATGGTTCAGCAGTTTTAGAAAACCTGATTGAACAAGGTCAGTTGAAAGTAGTCGGTGCAGAATATTCACTGGAAACAGGTGAAGTGGTTTTTTTTGATTTTTAATCCGAACCGCACAGCAATTAGATTTTCCTCAAAGGCGCTTTATAAAGCGCCTTTGATATATGGATAAGCATTATTTAGCAAAATAGGCTGAGCTTTGGCATTTGGATGAATTAAATCTTTTTGCATCAATTGCTTATTGCCCGCAATACCTTCCATAAAAAATGGCAGTAATTTGACTTTATATTGCTGACTCACCACTTTATAGTTATTTTCAAATGCTTTGCTATACGCCGAGCCGTAATTTGGCGGCATTTTCATCCCAAAAATCACCACTTTCGCTTTGGCTTTTTGGCTATGCTGAATTAAGTTCGCTAAATTTTTTTGAATCATTTGTGGCGGTTGTCCACGCAAGCCATCATTTCCGCCTAACTCAATGACTACAACGTCTGGACGATGGGTCTGCAGCAATTTAGGCAGACGCGCCAAAGCACCACTGGTGGTTTCGCCACTGACACTTGCATTGACCACTTTATGCTGTTTCGGATACTGTTGTTCTAAACGTTTTTGCAATAAGTGAACCCAACCTTGTTGTGGTTGTATGCCGTAACCTGCACTTAAGCTGTCACCTACAATCATAATGGTTTTTGCAGATACCACGAATGGGCTGAAACATAGTCCGAGCAGCAACACACGCGGGAAGACACGACTAGTTAGATTGCGATTTTGCATAATGGGAAACGTATGACTCAAAACACTAAAGAATCTAATATCATGCCACAAACGATTATTTCTGCCCAAAATTTGACACAAAAGATACAACTTGCACAAAAACAATTGACCATTTTTGAGAATTTAAACTTCGATATTCAGGAAGGTGAACAAGTGGCCATTACAGGTCGTTCGGGTTCAGGAAAATCGACCTTATTGGGTATTTTGGCAACATTAGATCAGGCCAGCAGTGGAAAATTGGTGGTATGTGGTGAGTCAATTGCAGAATTAAACGAAGAACAACGTGCAGAAGTTCGTTTAAAGCATATTGGTTTTGTGTTCCAGTCATTTCAGTTATTGCCGCATTTGACGGCACTGGAAAATGTGATGTTGCCACTACGTTTGCAGGAAAAATTTAAATATGCAGAGGCAGAACAAAAAGCCCTCAACTTGCTGAAACGTGTGGGTTTAGAACGACAAGCACAGCAAACGCCGAAAGTGCTTTCGGGAGGCGAGCAACAACGTGTCGCCATTGCACGCGCTTTAATTCGTGAACCTAAAATTATTTTTGCCGATGAACCGACAGGAAACTTGGATGGTGAAACTGCAACTGAAATTGAGCAATTGTTATTTGAATTGAACCGTGAGTTGGGCACAACTTTGGTGTTGGTCACGCATGACCCGAAACTGGCGGCACAATGTCAGCGCCATTACGCTTTAATTGATGGGCAATTGGTTGAGCAATTTGCAGCTAAGCCAACCGCTGCCATAACAGGAGGATGAAATGAACGCATTATTTCATCAACTGTTAAAGCAGAGTTTTAAAAGCAGTGGTGTCTATTTACTGATTATTGCGCTGACTTTAGCGATTAGCGCGACCACAGCCTTAAAGTTTAGCAATGAGCAAATTCAAAATGCTGTAGCGTTGCAAGCGGCAGAAATGTTGGCGGGTGATTTAGTCCTGAGCGACAATGAACCCATTGCACAAGACTGGCAGGATCAGGCGACTGCACATCAGTTACAACAGTCGCATGTGACTGTATTTAGTTCGATGGCACATACTCAAGCACAATTTGTGATGGTGAATGTCAAAGCGATTGAGCACAATTTTCCGTTACGCGGTGAATTACGGGTCAGTCCTGCAGCGGACAAGATTCAGTCTGGCGAAATTTGGCTAAGCCAACGTGCTATGGATTTACTTCACGTTAAACTGGGTGAAACAGTAAATATTGCCGATGCAGCATTTACCGTGACTGCCAAAATTGAACATGATTCTAATCAGGAACTCGGTTTTTCAGGTTTTTCGCCGACAGTAATTATTTCACAGGCCGATGTGGCACGTACCCACGCGATTCAAGTGGGTAGCCGCATAGATTACCGTTTGTTGTTGGCAGGCAGCGCCAAAGATACACAAAATTTTGAGCAGTATTTTAAAACACATACACAACAGCCTGCACAGGCACAGCAAACGGCCAGCCCTAAACAAAACTTTGAAGAACAAAGTAGTTTAAGACTACGCAATGCCAGTGAAGGCAATACTCGCTTAATGCGCCCCATTGCCAATTTAGATACCTTTTTACAGTTAGCGAATATCCTGACCATTTTATTGTGTGGGATTGCGATTGGTTTGACCAGTCAGCGCTATGTGCAACAAAATCAGGATCATATCGCCTTATTACGTTGTATTGGTGCAAGTAAACGACAAATTTTAGCCGCTTATTTGGCTTTGCTTGCTTTGGTCTTAATTATCGCTATGGGCATTGGCAGTATTTTGGGCGTGACGTTGGGCTATGCTTTGTTGCAAATCATGCTGCAACTGATTCCGCACCTGGAAATTCAATTTTCAGCCATGGCAATGTTGCTTGGGCCATTGCCAATCGCCATGCTCACCAGTGCTGTGGTGTTGTTGGGTTTTGTGCTGCCTAATTTATTGCAATTGCTGAATACCGCACCGATTCGCGTGATTCGCCAACAAGACAAAAGCATGCGCGCTTGGTGGTGGATGTTGCTTACAGGGACGCTAAGTCTAATCGTATTTTGTGTGGTCTTGACCGAAAGTTTAGTGCTTAGTACATGGGTGATTGGTGCGATTATTGCGCTGTGCGTATTGCTGTATGGAGTGGTGTGGAGTTTATTAAAATTATTGCGTCATTCTAAAGGCAGACTCGCAGCGTATATTCGTGCGCCTGCTGTCACGGCATTTCAAATTACTGCATTGGCTTTAGGATTAAGTTTAATTACGGTACTTGCAGTGTTGCGTACCGACCTGCTAGATCGCTGGCAGCAACAGTTACCTGAAGGTACTCCAAATCAGTTTGTTTACGGTTTACCACCTTTTGATATGCCTGAGCTAAAACAACAATTAGAGCAGCATCAATGGCACAGGACACCACTGTATCCGAATGTACGTGGGCGTTTGGTCGCCAAAAATGATCAACCTTTTGCCGAAGCATTAATTCAGCAGAGTAATACCTTAAGACGTGAACTGAACTTGACCCAATCAGACAGCTATCCTGCCGACAATATCATTGTGAACGGGCAGGCAGATTTCAGTGCTGTCGGACAGGTGTCGGTCGAGGCCAATACTGCCGCAGAACTTGGTATTCAAATTGGTGATCAGCTCAGTTTTAATTTGCCTGAAGGTATCCTACAAGCCAAAGTCATTAATCTGCGCACGGTGGAATGGGAAAGTTTTAGCCCTAACTTTTTCTTTATTTTTTCACCCCATACCATGGATGAAAATGCAGGTAGTTATTTGGGCAGCTTTTATGTACCCGAGGCCGATAAGCCTAAACTGATTCAATTGATTCAGCAGTTTGCCAATACAGTATTTATTGATGTCAGTTTAATTTTGGATGAAATCAAACGTATTGTGAATGTGTTGGTACAGATCATCACGATTTTAGCAATTTTGGTGAGTGTGTCGGGGCTGTTGGTTTTGGTGGCTTGCTTAAATTTACTCATGGATGAACGCAAACGCGAAGTTGCTTTGCTACGTTCTTTTGGTAGTTCTAAACAAAAACTGAAACGTATGCTGAGTCTGGAAATTGGCTTTATGGGCTTTATTGCGGGAATTGTAGCGTGTTTATTTGCCGAAGTGATTAGTGCTGTTGCCAGTTACCGTATGGATTTAATGCTACAACCGCACTGGGAAATCTGGCTAATTTTACCTGTATTTATGACTGTGCTTTGTGCTGTGATTGGACGCTATCGTTTAAGTTATTTATGCGATATTCCACCACTGCAAAGTTTGAGGGAGATGAATCAGTCCTGATTCATCTCTTATTTGCCAGTTCAGATTGCAATGTTGCTTATGTTGAACCTAAGCTGCGCTGCATCATGCTGAGCAACTCTTGCCAAAGTGGTTGAACCGGGTCAATCAATTGTTGGCAATACCAATAAAAGACAGCACAAGCCACTAAGGCAATCAACATCCCCAATACGGTAAAGAATGTATTCTGCTGAGTACGTTGCCCAATGTACCAAAGCAATGCCATGGCTGCGCCCATGAGCATGCCACCAATATGGGCAGCATTGTTAATGCCGCTAATCATAAAGCCCATGCCTAAGTTCAGTGCCATCACGATGACCAAAGTTTTACGATCTAGCAAAAACTTTTGCCGTGGTAATTTTGGCAGTAAAGCGAATATAGTGAGTGCTGCTCCAAGACCCATGACTGCACCAGAAGCACCTGCACCTACGCTAGGTAAAAGTTTAGGATTGGCAACACCTTGTTCAAGCAGGGTGTAACTGTCTTGAATACTGACATAGCCACTGAGCAGACTACCCATCAGCCCTGCGCAGAGATATAAAACTACGAAATAGGCACGCCCAAATAACTGTTCGCTGACGCTGCCAAAAATATACAACGCCCACATGTTTAACATTAAATGTACTAAACCAAAATGAAAAAACATACTGCTGAACAGGCGAATGGGTTCCGCCAAAAAGGTTAAAGGTGCATAATCAGCACCCCAGCGTATTGCATCTTGCGGGCTTGGATTGCTAATGTTCATGCCGTTGAGCACTTGCCATGCAAACAAAGCCACGTTTATTGCAATCAGGGCTGCGGTAATCCACCACAGGTGAATTTCAACTTTATTGTTGCGCAGGTTTGGGGGATGTTGGGACATATATTTGAATATTGTGTCGTAGTGATCAATCTAAGCTTAACACGAAAAAATAACGCTTCAGGAGCCATGCACCAAGATGAAAGCTTTTTTTATACGAACTTTGTTAATTCTTGTCAGTGTGGTGCTTTTGGTTCAATTATGGATTTTTAGCAGCTTGGTGTGGTGGCGTACGCAGCCTGTGCAATCGACCATGATGATGCGTTTGGATTATTGGGCTGAACCGAGTAAGCCTATACAACATCAATGGCGCGACTATGACCAACTCAGTGATAATTTAAAGCGAGCTGTGGTGACTGCCGAAGATGGCAAATTTATGCAACATCATGGCTTTGACTGGGAAGGTATTCAAACTGCGCTGGAACGGAACAAAGATGAAGGCAAGGTTGTTGCAGGTGGTTCCACAATTTCTCAGCAGCTCGCCAAGAATTTGTTTTTATACAATAAGCGATCTTTTTTGCGTAAAGGGCAAGAAGTTGTGGCGACATGGATGATGGAACGCATGTGGTCAAAGCAGCGTATTTTAGAGGTCTATCTCAACTCGGTAGAATTTGGCGATAATATTTATGGTGCCGAAGCTGCGGCACAGCATTATTTTGGCAAAAGTGCAAAAAGTTTAAGCCGTGATCAAGCAATTTTCTTGGCTGCGATTTTAACCAATCCAAAATATTTTCAGGAACATCGTAATGCGGGGGCATTAAAAGCCCGTAAACAGATGGTGCAGCGCTATATGCGTTATGCGGAAATTCCCTAAATTGAGCGAAAACAAACTATAAAATGTGAAAATATCCACAAAGCCTAATTTTTTAGGCTTTTTTTATGAAAATGTCACAAAATTGAAGCATACTTGTAGCAGTGCCAAACATTTTAAAAAAGCATAGGTGGGTATGAATACGGCAACAGGCGCGACTCCTGCGCAAACAGAATATACATATAATGATCGCTACATTAACCGCGAACTGTCTATTTTAGATTTCCATTTGCGCGTGCTTGAGCAAGCTGTCGATCCGTTGCATCCTTTGTTGGAACGCATGAACTTCCTGCTGATTTTTTCACGTAACTTGGATGAGTTTTTTGAAATTCGTGTTGCGGGCATGATGGAACAATTGGACTTGGGCAATGAAAGCCGTAGTCCAGATGGTTTAACCCCTAAGCAGGTGTTAGATCAAATTTCTAAAACAGCACATGCTGCTATTGAACGCCAGTACCGTATTTTAAATCAGGAAATTTTGCCAAAATTACGTGAAGAAGACATTTGTTTCTTACGTCGTGGTGAATTAACCCCTGCACAATCGGCATGGGTGAAAAAATATTTCCAAGAGCAAGTTGCCCCTGTATTAACCCCAATTAGCCTAGACCCTGCACATCCATTTCCACGTTTGGTCAATAAAAGTCTGAATTTTATTGTGACTTTAGAAGGGAAAGATGCTTTTGGTCGTCAAATTGATTTGGCGGTTGTTCCTGCACCACGTTCATTACCACGTGTAGTGCGTTTGCCCGATGAACTTACAGGCGGTAAAGAGCACCACGTCATGCTTTCAGCAATTATTCATGAGCATGTGTCTGACTTATTCCCGGGCATGACTGCGACTGGATGCTATCAATTCCGTGTGACCCGTAATGCAGATTTGGCCTTAAATGAAGATGTAGAAGACTTGGCCAAAGCCCTAAAAGGCGAATTAAACTCACGCCGTTTTGGTCGTGCGGTACGTTTAGAAGTAACGCACAACTGCCCGAAAGCCATTTATGATTATTTGCTAGATGAGTTCGATCTTGAAGAAGAACAACTTTATAAAGTAGATGGCCCAGTGAACTTGGCGCGTTTATTGTCTAATTTTAAACGTCCACATTTACGTTATGATTCACATACACCCGCCATTCCAAAGGTGTTAAAAAAGTCTGAAAATATTTTTTCAGCGATGCAAAAGCAAGACATTTTATTACACCATCCGTTTGAATCTTTTGCACCCGTGATTAACTTGCTGCGTGAAGCTGCACGTGATCCACAAGTCTTGGCAATCAAACAAACTTTATATCGTAGTGGCGCAGATTCTGAAATTGTACAAGTGCTTGCAGAGGCTGCACGAAACGGTAAAGAAGTGACTGCGGTGATTGAACTGCGTGCACGTTTTGATGAAGAATCTAACATTGCTGTGGCTAACGTGTTGCAAGAAGCGGGCGCTGTGGTTGTGTACGGTATTGTGGGGTATAAAACCCACGCCAAAATGATTTTGGTGGTGCGCCGTGAAAATAATAAATTGGTGCGTTATGTACATTTAGGCACAGGTAACTACCACGCAGGCAATGCGCGTATTTATACCGACTATGGTTTACTGACCACAGACAAAGAGCTGTGTGAAGATGTGCATCGTATTTTCCAAGAGCTAACAGGCATGGGTAAAATGGCAAAACTGAAAAAGTTGTTGCATGCACCATTTACCCTGCACGCACAGTTGGTGAATTATATTGATGAAGAAATTGCCAATGCTAAAGCAGGTAAGCCCGCACAAATTATTGTGAAAGTGAATGCACTGACTGAAATGCAATTGATCAATAAATTGTACGAGGCGTCTCAGGCGGGTGTGCAAATTGATCTCATCATCCGTTCAATTTGCTGCTTGCGCCCAGGTTTGCCGGGCTTATCGGAAAATATCCGTGTGCGTTCGATTGTCGGACGTTTCCTTGAACATACCCGTGTCTATTATTTCTCTAATAATGGCAATCCACGTATTTATTGTTCAAGTGCTGACTGGATGGATCGTAACTTATTTAACCGTGTTGAAGCGTGTTTCCCAATTGAAGATCCTGCCTTGAAAAAGCGTATTTATGAGCAAGGTTTATTGACCTACATGCAAGACAATCAACAGGCGTGGTTGTTGCAGGGTGATGGAACTTGGGTGCGTGTAAAAGCAGCTGAGGGTGAAGAGCCACACAATGCGCAGCGTATACTGACCGATAGTATTGTTTAGTTTCAAACATTTATAACAGGTAAAAAGAGCGATGCCAGACATCGCTCTTTTTTTGTTTCTAATATTTATTTAAGACTTATATTTTTGATTGATATTTATTGATCAATAATTTAAGAAAAACAGCACATCGCATCATCCGCATTCATAATTTTGCGATAAATACTTTTCACATAACCATGCACCAGTTGTTCTGAAGCATTCAGGTTGGCAGCAACTTGTTGTGAAGGTAAACCTTGTCCTGAAAGCGCCAATATTTCATGTTCAGTTTTAGAGAGTGCCAAAGAATGACCATGTGCGACAATGGATTGTTCGCAGGCTAAGATTTCATTGGCTAAGTTGCTGTCTAGCGGTGAGCCGCCACGTAAAATGGTGCGAATCTGGTTTTGCATGCCTGTTGCAGATTGGTCGCTAAAGACATAGGCTGAAATGCCTAAATGAATAGCTTGTAGCAATTGTTTTGGCATACTTGAAGGCAGCACCGCCACAATTAAGGTATCTTTACGGAAAAGTTTGAGATTTTGGATAAAATCAATTTGAGCTTTTGACCAAGACTGTAAATTGATAAATACCAAATTAGGCAAATGTTGCTGCACCATCAGCACTGCATTTGCGAGCGATGGGCTGCAAAGTAGAACCTCTTTAGGGTAGCCAAAATTTTGTAAAATGTGGCTTAAATTTTGTGATGCTTCTACCTGATCATCAATCAGCAGAACAGGCACAGGTAAAATGAGATCTCTGTGAATCATGACAAATACTCCTGTGCTGTTCTATAAATAATTTTGATAAATAGATTGTGCGTGATATTGCTGTAACTGAATATCCTTAAATATAGTGATTTTTATATAAAAATGGTAAATATAAGTAATTGTTGCTGAATATTTTTTTTGAAATGTGTTGAAAACGTGAGTAATGTAACTCGATACCGTTCTTTCGTTCAGTTGTAAGAGTGAATTGTTGAATTTGTGATGAATCTCACATTTTAAAACTTATTCATATTTATAAGTCACTTAAATCATAGTGAACTGCAAAAACAATACGCATTTTTGAACGAAAAATAAAAAAGGAGCCATGTTGGCTCCTTAATGAAATGTTGGATCGTGTGTCTAAATTTAGACTGCGTTTTGAGTGATTTTCTGTAAAATCTGCAGCAAAACGTCAAATTCACTTTGTAATGGCGTGCTTTTACGCGTCACTAAAGCCAAAGTACGGCTTGGTGCAGCCTCAATACTTTTGATCTGTAAATCTGGATTCGATTTGATCATGGCATTATGAATTGCAATTTCAGGCAATAGGGTAAAGCCTAAATTTGCAGACACCATTTCAACCAAGGTCGGCAAAGAGCTGGCTTTTAAACGATGATCGTTTTTGCGTTCACCAATCGGGCAAGCACTTAAAGTGTGATCACGTAAGCAATGACCTTCTTCAAGCAGCATTAAACGCGATAAATCCAAATCATCTAAAGAATTGGCCTGCGCCGATTTTTGATCGCCCTTGTGATAAACCAAGAACAAATCTTCTTTAGAAATTTCAGCCACTTTCAAACCACGCGTATCGAATGGCAGGGCTAACACCACCATATCTAAATTGCCGTGTTCCAGTTTTTCGACAATTTTTTCACTTTGCGCTTCGTGTAAATGCAATTGAATTTTAGGTAGCTGCTTATGCACTTCATCTAACAGTTGCGCCAAAATAAATGGGGCAATGGTTGGAATCACGCCTAAGTGTAAATCACCTGTGAGAGGCTCACTCATTTCACGGCTTAAACGCATTAAGTCCTGTGCATCTGCTAACAGAACACGGGCGCGTGCTACGACTTGTTCACCCAATGGGGTTAAACGTACATTCTGTCGATCACGTTCTACCAGTACGCCGCCAAGCAGGCGCTCCAGTTCCATGATCCCGCCAGACAAAGTCGACTGAGTTACAAAAGAACGGCGAGCCGCTTCTGTAAAATGTAACGTTTCAGACAGTGTAACGAGGTATGACAGCTGTCTTAAAGATGGTAATGCAGCCATAGTGTCCTAATGATTATGATTTAAAGTGGTGAGCAAACAGTTCGCTAAGATGAGGAATAAAGTGTGGAGGAATATCATGCCCCATTCCTTTGATTAATTCAAACTTAGCGCCCGGAATCGCTTTCGCAACAGCCTTACCATGCCCTGGTGGGAGCAAACGATCTTGCGAACCATGTACCACAAGGGTAGGTTGCTGAATTTGTTTGTCCAGTTGTAGCAACGAGCCTGTACATAATATTGCTAAAAACTGTTGAAGTACACCCGCAGGGTAATAACTTCGCTGATATAATTTGCGTGCAGTTTGCATCGCTTCGAGTTGATTCACATAGCCTGGTGAGCCTATCACCTTAAAGAGTTTTAAACTATGATCAACAATGCCATTTTCATCTTGCGATTTTGGTCTTTCTAGCAAACTGAACAGTTGTTTCGGAAATGGTGGTGGTAAAAAAGGCTGGTTATTACTGGTAAATAATAAGCCTAAATTATTCACGCGATCTGCATATTTGGCAGCCAAAATTTGGGCAATCATGCCGCCCATAGAAGCACCAATCACTTCGGTCTTTTCAATGCCTAAGCGCTCTAATAGCAATGCAGCATCATCCGCCATATCAAATAAGTTATAAGGTGCACCGTGGTTTTGCAGACCTAAGCTAAAACGTCCCATCATTTTATAGGTGTTCAGACGCGGGCCTTTGTGGCGAATTTTGGATGACAAACCAATATCGCGGTTGTCATAGCGAATGACACGATAGCCCTGATCAATCAGTGATTTACAAAAGAAATCGGGCCAGTACAACATTTGTGCGCCTAAACCCATAATCAGCAAAATAGGTGGATCTTCAGTTTTGCCGCCCACTTCGACATGCAGCTGAATTCCGTTGCCTAAATCGACTTTGGTTTCGTGCATAAATGCCGTATAGGGCGATGTGGTGAACTGAAGTGCACTATTCATGTTGTGATCCTCATGTCAGGCAAGGGCGAAATCAATCGCCCTTTATTGTTTTTATTTTATTCCGATACAGGCAATAAGTCTGGCACTAATTTGGTCAAACTCAAGCGTTGTTTGGCCGCTGTTGCGCCTAATAGGACAAAGCCACGTAAGGTATCGGTTTGGTCATAGGCTCTGGCAATCATGCCATCGTCAAATTCTTCGGTATGCCAGTTGACATCTACCCCTAGTGGCGCAGGTAAAACGGTCAGTGGTGCAGCAGGTGTTTTCACTGCAACAGGCATGGCAGGGTAGTGTACCTGAGTAGTTTCACCATTTAAGGTTTTGGCTAAGGCACGTGCTTGCTGCATGATTGGCATCACATACGGCAATAAAATACCATTCACTTCCGCACAGTCACCTACTGCATAGATATCAGCTTGGCTGGTTTCAAGTTGCGCATTGGTTAAGACCCCACGACTGGTTTCGATGCCTGCTGTTTTAGCCAAAGCAATGTTTGGTTGTAAACCAATGGCAGACAGTACCACATCGGCAATTAAAGACTGACTACTGGTAATGGTCACTAAATAGTCGTCATTTTTAATTTTCGAAACTTTTTCAACGGTTGTACCCAATACAAAATGGATACCCGTTTCTTCTAGGTTTTGTTTAAAAGCACTGGCTACATAATCCGGCAATAAACGACCTAGTGGTTGTGGTGCAAGGTCAATCACCGTGACTTGGTGTCCTGTTTGCTGCAAGTCATTGGCAAATTCACAACCAATTAAACCTGCACCTAAAATCACCACACGTTTGTCTTGACGTTGTTCAAGCTGTTGGCGAAATGCGGTGTAATCACTTAAATTATTTACCACATGAATGTCATCACTGCCATCGCCCGCAATGGCTAAACGTACAGGATTCGCACCCACTGCCAAAACCAATTTAGAATAAGGTTGTTGGCTGCTTACACCCTCTTTTTCTAATTCAAGTACATGCGCTTCTGCATCAATTGCTTTAACCCAAGTGTGGGTTTCAATACGCATATTGAGTTGGCTTGCCATTTTAGCTGCATCGCCCAATGCAATTTGAGCAGGGGCTTTATTGCCCGCCAATGCGTTAGATAAAGTTGGTTTGGCATAATTGGCAGCATCATCTGCACAAATCATGACTAACTCTTGTTCTGCATTTAGCTTACGAAACTCGCGTGCAACAGTATAACCTGCCATGCCTGAACCAATAATAACGATAGGATGCATAAGGTGTACTCCAAATGAGGGCATAGAAATTGGCGTTAAAAAAAGACCATCGGACATGGTCTTTTCGTGGTCTTAAACTTCAATCATTTCAAAATCAGCTTTTGAAACGCCGCAGTCTGGGCAAGTCCAGTCATCAGGAATATCTTCCCATAATGTACCTGCCACAATACCATCTTGAGGCCAGCCTTCTGCTTCGTCATAAATCCATCCACAAACGATGCATTGATACTTTTTCATTCAATTCTCCATAAACCGATCTTTAAATTTCCAGATCAGCAAAAAACTTATCTACGACTAGTTGTATGATATATCTATTTGATTAAATTTTTACGCAGTTATACGGCTAAAGTAAAGTAAATAAGCGATTTTAATCTGTGCTTTTATAGAATGAATAGCTGCATGGGACATAACCGCGCAGAAAAGACCTCTTTTGATATAGATACGGCATTGTAATGAGAGAATGGCTGCAGGAAAAATCACGTTTTTATGCGTTTAAATGCCATTTAAGACCTTGGTCGTACAGTAAAAGTCTTATATTTTTGCTATTTTATTATGGAATAAATATATATTAATATTTTTAAGTATTTTTTAAGTATATTAAAGTTTATATAAATCAAAACCTTGTAGTGTTTTGATGCGTGATTGATGGCAGTCTTGCCGATTCGATCACTAGCCTTATGTGAAAATAAACGGTAAAATTCAACCATTCTTTAGTCACATTTCTGATCTTCCATGAGCAATTTGTCTACTTTTTTGTGGTCGCATATTCGTACAGTTCCTCATTTTCCAAAACCAGGCGTAGATTTTTATGATTTAACGCCTTTGTTTATGAATAATTTGGATTCATTAACAGATGCTTTAATTGCCAGCATTCCTGCAGAAAAATTAGCTGAAGTTGAAAGCTTTATTGCAGTAGAAGCACGTGGTTTTGTATTGGCGAGCCTTTTGGCACAGCGTACAGGCAAAGGTTTGGTACTTGTGCGTAAAGCAGGTAAATTGCCACCACCAGTTGTGGGTGTGGGTTATAGCTTAGAATACGGTTTAGACCGTTTAGAAATGGCTGCCGATGTGCAAGCGCAAAAAGTCATTATTGTAGATGATGTATTGGCGACAGGTGGCACTTTAAAAGCAGTGAAACAATTGGCTGAAAAATGTAATCATCAAGTTTTAGGTGCAAGCATTTTCCTAGACTTACCAGATTTACACAAAAATTTAGGTTTAGATATTTGGTCCGTATTGGACAATAAATCTAAACCAGAACAAGCAGTGGCTTAATCCTTTTAAGTTATTGTAACTGCTGTAAAAAAGCCTGATCTCCATAGTTGTGATCAGGCTTTTTTAATGGGTGATGTTTAATTGATTATTTTTAATGGATAGCTTTGACTTTATTTGGCAAGATAAGCTTGTTCGATTTGCTGAATACAAGAATTAATATTTTCTGGATGCAATAAGCGATGATGCCCAGACTCAAAAGTAGAGGTCTGCATATAGTTTTCTAAAAATGCTTGCGCGGCATGCATATCCAAAATTTCATCGCCCAATTCTAAATAAGCCAATTGTGGAATATCGTGCTGCAAGTCATCATCTGAAATTGCAGGATAGTCATTGCGAAACGTGGGAGCTAAACTTGGATTTGCCACCACACACGGAATATGGTGAGACAAAGACATTTTGAGTGCCCAATAGCCGCCTAGACTATGTCCCACCAAAATTTCAGGCTTAATTTTTTGAATGATATTGTGATAAAAATCGGCAACAGTTTGATAATTTAAGTTGCGATAATCGACATTGATACAAAATTTTTGTTTTGCATCTATGGCATGGAATTTAGTCGACTCCCGCGAGGAATCTAATCCATGTAAAAACAAGACTTTTAAAGCACATGTATTCATTGTCAGATTCACAAAGTTAAACATCTTGAGTCAAACTGAGCCTAAAGATAAAGTGGATAGAAAATAAAATATTTAGACTGATACATCAGCAGGTTTAAAAACAGCAAAATACGGTCTTTTTCATCTATTTTCTGAACAATATTGTAGTGCGCTTAGCCTGAGAAAGAAGTTAGCTTTTGGTCTAAGTCTACAAAAAATCACAAAAGCAAGTGGCAATTTAAAAAATAAATTGCTCGAGTCAGAGAAGGCATACGAAATCGTGTCTAAATCTGCTATTCTATTGAACTTCTTTTTTTAGTAATTATTCGAGGCAGAGATGACGCAACATAACGCTCAATCGACTTCTGAACCCACTATTTCCGAAAACGATTTAATTGCGCAGCGTCATGCCAAGTTAAAGCAAATTCAAGAACAAGCGCAGGCGAAGGGAACTAGCCCTTGGCCAAATACGTTTAAGCGTGAAAACTACGCAGAAGATTTGCAGGCACAATTCGCAGAAGTTTCTAAAGAAGAAATTGAAGCAGGCGAAAAAGTGTATGTGTCTGTAGCAGGTCGTGTGATGTTGAACCGCGGTTCATTCATCGTAATTCAAGACATGACAGGTCGTATTCAGTTGTATGTGGCGCGTAAAGAACTTAGTGCTGAAACATTAGAGACGATCAAGAGCCTAGATTTGGGCGATATTATCGCAGTGAAAGGCTATATTGGTCGTTCAGGCAAAGGCGATTTATATGTTCATATTCAACATTTTGAATTGTTGACCAAATCTTTACGTCCATTACCAGACAAATATCATGGTTTAAGCGATACCGAAGCGAAATATCGTAAGCGTTATTTAGACTTAATCGTAAATGAAGACACCCGTAAAACCTTTGAAATTCGTGCCAAAGTGGTTTCGGGTATTCGTGCATTTTTAACTGAACAGCGTTTTATGGAAGTTGAAACGCCAATGATGCATGTGATTCCTGGCGGTGCATCGGCACGTCCATTTGAAACGCATCATAATGCTTTAGATATGCCGTTATTCTTGCGTATTGCGCCTGAATTATATTTAAAGCGTTTAGTGGTTGGCGGTTTTGAACGTGTGTTTGAAATTAACCGTAACTTCCGTAATGAAGGGGTGTCTACACGTCATAACCCTGAATTTACCATGATCGAATTCTACCAAGCTTATGCCGACTATAAAGATTTGATGGCATTGACTGAGCAAATGCTAGAAAAACTGGCTTTGGATATTTTGGGTACTACCGATGTGCCGTATGGTGATGAAGTGTATAGCTTCAAAGGCCCATTCAAGAAAATTTCTATGTTTGATGCCATTCTTGAGCATAATCCACAATTCACGCCAGAAAATGTTAATGACCGTGATTTCTTGGCTAAATTTGTGCAGGAAGAATTGAAAGAACAGGTGAAGCCTGGTTTTGGTTTGGGCAAACTACAAACCATCGTGTTTGAAGAAACCGTAGAAACTCAATTACGTCAGCCGACTTTCATTACAGAATATCCTGCAGAAACGTCGCCTTTGGCACGTCGTAATGACGATAACCCACACATTACTGACCGTTTTGAGTTCTTTATTGGTGGTCGTGAATTGGCGAATGGTTTCTCAGAATTAAATGACCCGATTGACCAAGCTGAGCGTTTCCAAGCACAGGTTGCAGAAAAAGACGCAGGCGATGATGAAGCGATGCATTACGATGCAGACTTTGTTGAAGCTTTGGAATACGGCTTACCACCAACTGCAGGTGAGGGCATCGGGATTGACCGTTTGGTAATGTTGTTTGCCAACGCTGCGAGTATCCGTGATGTGATTTTATTCCCACACATGCGTCATAAAAACTAAGTTTTAGCGCATCGTTGACGACATAAAAAACAACCTGCAGAAATGCAGGTTGTTTTTTTGTTGTAACTTAAAGTTAAACACTTGGTAAGCGTCCGCTGAACACACCTTCTGAATTCATCCTATAAGCCTTAATTTAGTCCCCACTTAGAAACAAGTGGGGACTTAAATTTATGACTACAAATAATCAGACATCCATCGCATCTCTTGCGAAAAAACGAAGAACATACAGTGCTGAATTTAAACAGCAGATCGTTCAGGCTTGTAAAGCACCGGACGTTTCAATTGCTTCAGTCGCTTTGCAACATGGATTGAATACAAATCTTGTATCCAAATGGATTCGCTTAATTGATGCTAAGCCAGGGAGTGATCGCTCACCACTACCGAATAAACCTGCATTTATTGCCTTATCTTGCTCTGCACCATTAGATCCTACTCCTACTGACATGTTAAAAGTTCAAATTACTTTACCCCACTCAAAAGCAGAAATTGGCTTGAAATGGCAAGTATCAGAAATACCTGCCTTGGCAGAATTACTCAAGGTGCTGGCAACATGATCCGTATCGATGAAATCTGGCTTTCTACCCAACCTCTGGATATGCGAGCAGGGATGGATACTGTCATGGCTCAGGTGG